>CAZCVU010000611.1:0-1906 GCA_964501745.1 uncultured Flavobacteriales bacterium
CGCCGGATTCCCGATCCTGTGATACGTCTTTTGCCGGTGGCTCCGACTGGTTCTCGTCGGCGGACTCATCTGTAGGTTCGCGGTAGCCCACCGCTAGTCCGTAATTCGATGTCGCGCGGTATACGTTAACGATTCCGGCACCAGCGCCGATGAAGAAGAACCCAATCAGAAACCACGGTGCGGTATCGAGCCACCGGTCCAAAAGCAACCCGATCCCGACGCCGACAATCAGCGCTGCTACCAACTCGACGCCGATACGAAATGCAAACCCGACGCTGCTCAGCTTCGATCTGGTCGCCCGACCGTTCTCTTTCATGTCACGCGCGGTCCGCGCGGCACGCAGCCTTGCGTCCAGATTGTCAAGCCGGGACGAAGTGTCACGCTCGTTCATGGAAGAGTGGGGACCCGCCTCTGGCGTCGTCGAAAATCATCCCAAAATTCATGCCAAAAAACGCCCGCACCATACTGGCGGGCCGGGGCCGGAGTCAAGGTGATATGGCCTGCGATTACTTCCGGAACTAGTTGAAAAACCGAAGAATTTTTCTTCTCAGGTGCATCGTCGATCAAGCCGATTGTCGCAGTGCCTCGGCACTGCTCAGGTCTACGGACACCAGCTGGCTGACGCCACGCTCACCCATCGTGACCCCGAACAGACGGTCGACTCGTGACATCGTCATTCGATGATGGGTTACGATGAGAAAACGGACTCTCCCAGGCGCGGCGATTTCCTCAAGCAACGTGCAAACCCGGTCCACATTGGCGTCGTCGAGCGGCGCATCCACCTCGTCCAGGACGCAGATCGGCGCCGGATTTGTCAGAAATACCGCGAACAACAGTGAGAGGGCCGTCAGCGCCTGCTCGCCACCGGACAGCAGAGACAACACCTGCAGCCGCTTGCCGGGCGGGCTTGCCATGATTTCGAGACCTGCCTCCAGCGGGTCGTCATTCTCTGTCAGCGTCAGGTAGGCGCGGCCGCCGCCGAACAGCCTCACGAAAAGCTCCTGGAAATGCTCGTTGACACTGGTGAACGCTGCCAGCAGCCGCTCGCGTCCCTCACGATTGAGCGCCGCTATGCCTTGGCGTAGCCGGGAAATCGCCGCCAGCAGCTCTTCGCGCTCTGATCGCATCGACTGCACCTGCTCTTCCAGTACTTGCGCCTCGGACTCCGCGCGCAGATTGACGGGTCCCATATTGTCGCGCTCACGTTTCAAGCGTCCAAGTCGTGTCTCCAGCGCTTCAGCATCCGGGACTTTATCGCTGTCGACGTCGATCTTTTCCAGGATGCCATTAGGTTCGCAGCCGAGTTCTTCGCTGATCGAAGCCGCAACGGTTTCGCATTCACGGATCGCCTGCGCGAGCTGCGCCTCGGCCCGGACTTGCGCCTCTCGCGATTCCGCAAGCTGCTGGTCGGCGCGACGTACTGCGCCATCCGCGTCGCGGAGCGCTTGTTCTGCAGCGGACAGCTCATCGGCCGCGAGCTTGCGTTTCTCCTCGCATGTCTGGGTCTCGTCGAGCAGTAGATTGCGCTGCGCGTCGATCTCCTCAGGCCTATCGGCAAGGCGCGCCCGATCTGCCTCGGCTGTCGCGAGACGTGTTTCCAGATCGCCAATCCGATGGCGTGCGCCTCGCGCACGGTCACTCCATTGCTTCGCTTCCTCCTGGTTTGACGCCAGGCGTGCGGCCCGCGTTTCAGCCTCATGGACGAGCCGACCGAGTTCGCTACGCCGCTCGGCTTCGGTTGTACGAAGAGCCTGAACTTCCTCACGCAAGCCCGCACTTTGTTGGTCCGCTGCGGTCAAATCCTCAAGAGCGGAAAGCGCCAACAGAGTTGCCGCCGCGCCCTCCTCGACCTCGGCGATTTCGCTTTGCGCCTGCTCCATGGACTCCTTGATGTTACCGAGTCGCG
>CAZCVU010000612.1:0-1905 GCA_964501745.1 uncultured Flavobacteriales bacterium
TGTAGGTGCGGATGCGTTCTGAACGGTCGCCGGTACCAACTTGGATGCGGCGCGCTTCGGCCCGCTCGGCTTCACGAGCCATGCGCTCATGATCATACAGCCGAGCCCGCAGCACCTTCATCGCCTTGGCCCGGTTCTTATGCTGCGATTTCTCGTCCTGACAGGTAACGACGATGCCGGTCGGCAAATGCGTGATGCGCACGGCGCTATCGGTCGTATTGACGTGCTGCCCGCCAGCACCCTGAGAGCGGTAGGTATCGATCCGGAGGTCCTTTTCGTCGACCTGGATATCCACTTCCTCAGCTTCCGGAAGCACTGCAGCTGTTGCCGCCGAGGTGTGTATGCGTCCTCCACTCTCAGTCACTGGAATTCTCTGTACGCGGTGAACGCCCGACTCGTATTTGAGGCGCGCAAAAACGCCACGGCCGGTAACCGAGGCGATGGCCTCCTTGTATCCCCCGATACCGGTCTCGCTGACATGTAGTGGCTCGAATTTCCAGCGATGCAGTTCGGCATAGCGCTGGTACATCCGGAACAGGTCTGCCGCAAACAGAGCCGCCTCATCGCCACCTGTCCCCGCCCTAACCTCGAGGATCGCACCGCGATCATCCGCCTCGTCACGCGGCAAAAGCAGAATTTTGATATCGTCCTCAATTGCGGCAACGTGTTTTCTGAGATCTTCGCACTCCTCTTGAGCCAACGAACGCATTTCCGGATCACTCTCCGGATCCTCAACTATCTCCTCCAATCCGCTGAGCTCTTCGGTTGCCGCGCGCAGCTCTTTGATTTTGTCGACCACCGGCGTGAGATCGGAATATTCGGTGGAAAGTGCAGCAAGTTCTGCTGACCCACCGTCAAAATGCGAAAGCTGCTCACTAAGGTCCTCGTGCCGCACAACGATCCGCTCGAGCTTGGACAACAGACTGTCCTGCTTCATCGCCCGTCGTCCCTGTCCGACAACCGGAAGAGGTGCTGGATCATCTGTTTGAGCTCGGCACTGCCGTTCTCGTCCGACACGTTGGTTGATACAGCGAGTTCACGAATCACACGGCTTGGATGATGCAGCAGGCGGTTCATCAGCAGCCGAGTCGCTTCTGCAGCATCTGCTTGCGGGTTGGCTGCCAGCACTTCCTCGCGCATCTCCTCGAAATGCCGCCGCAAGGCTACCAGCGCGGGGACGCCACCTTGTTCGACCTGCCGTCGCTGCCACGTTGCCACCTCATCATCGACGATTTGCCAGGCCTGTTCGGCGGCGCTCTCGCGCGATGTTCGTCCGGCGAGCGCAACGCGCTCCAAATCGTCCAGCGTGTAGACGAACGCCTCCTCCAGGCGATCGGTCGCGGGATCAATGTCTCCCGGTACCGCGCCGTCGAGCAAGAGTATAGGTCGATGGCGCCTTTGTTTGAGCGCCACGGCCACCGACTCGGATGTAATAAGGTAGCGGCCGGTGCCCGCCGACGTCACGACGATGTCCGACTCCGCAAGGGCCGCATCGAGATTCTCCATCGGTGAATAGTGCCACCCCATGCGCCTCGCCACTGCTTCGGTGCGGCGTGACGGGCCGGCCATAATTGTTCTGCCAAGGCCCGCCGTTCGAAGATGGCCGCCAATAAACTCACCCATGTCGCCAAGACCTAGCACCAAGCCAGTGCACGATTCGAGGTCGCCATGCACGTTACGCGCTAATTGCAGCGCGGATGCAGCTATCGAGACCGGCCCTTCGCCAATCTGTGTTTCGCTGCGAATTCGCTTCGACGCGGCATAGGCGGACTGCAACACGCCCTCGAGCTCCGACCCAACCATGCCGTATTCGCGGGCCAGCCGGTGACTCTCCTTAACCTGCGCAAATACCTGCGACTCACCGATCATTTGGCTGTCGAGCGACGCGACGACCGCGAACATGTG
>CAZCVU010000613.1:0-815 GCA_964501745.1 uncultured Flavobacteriales bacterium
CGATCAAGGTCTCGACCGCATCGAGGATCCGTGAGTTGTGGGCGATTCGGTCGAGGAACGTGAAGATCAGGTGCGGCTTGAAGCGGAACAGCTTGTGATCGTGGTCTGCCCTCGGCAGGTGCGCGTTCGCGGCCTTGACGCGCTCCACGGCACGCACCGTCTCAGCCGCCTCGTCGCGGCTCAGAACACGCATCGGAAAGACAAAGCCGTCGGAATTGAACCGCGCGGCCGCGTCCTCGGAAAACACCTTTTCCATGAGGCCTTTGTCCTCCCCGGTGATGCCTTAGAGCGGTCGCCCGCATGATAGGTGCCGGCCCACGAGCGGTCCACCAGCAGGCACCGAGCGCAGCGCATCAAACCGGTGGGAAGCGTGTTTCCGGCGTGACCGTTCCGTCCGGCAACCCGCTCTGGTAAACAAACTCGCATTCCTTGGCCCCGCGCGGCCTTTACTCTCACGTCCCCGACAAGCGATGCCTTTTGCCAGCTACCTGCGCTTTGCCCTCGCCAGCACGGACAACTCGCGTCTTCTGGCCTTTGGCTTTGTCATGACGCTCGCCTCTAGCGTTGGTCAAACCTATTTCATCGGGGTTTTCGGACCTGCCATTCAAGGTGAATTCGGCCTCAGCCACACGGTGTGGGGGTCCGTTTACATGGCGGGAACATTGTTGAGCGCACTGGTCCTGCCATGGACCGGGCAGCAAATCGATCGCGTGGCGCTCCGCCGATACACCATGTTCGTCTGCGCGGGCTTGGTTGTGGCCTCGGCATTCACGGCGTTGGTACCGTCGGCCCTGTTTCTCATTGTCGCCATATTC
>CAZCVU010000613.1:825-1903 GCA_964501745.1 uncultured Flavobacteriales bacterium
CTGGCGGTGCACACGGGCACCACGGCGATGGCGCGAGGTTTCCGGGCCGACCGCGGCAAGGCACTTGCATTCGCAACTCTCGGATTTTCCGCCGGCGGGTCGGTATTGCCATTTCTTGCCGTCCTGGCGATCGCGGCGGTGGGCTGGCGCACGACGTTTGGCAGTGCTGCGGTTGTCCTCGCGGTGATCGTGACGCCTCTGGTGTGGTGGCTTCTTGGGCAACACAAGGAAGGCAATTCATCGCAGCAGGAGGCCCATGCGGACAGCGCCTCCGCCTCTTCGCCCGAACATTCTTGGACGAGAGCGCAGGTACTCCGTGATTGGCGCTTCTATCTCATTTTGCCGGCCATGGTCGCACCGTCGATCGTCATCACCGCCCTCTTCTTCCATCATCCCGAGCTCGCCCGTGCCAAGGACTGGGGGTTGGATTGGGTCACGGGAAGTTATTGGATCTATGCCGTTGGATCAGTGGTCGCATCGCTCTCCGCAGGTCCCCTGATCGATCGACTCTCCGCCGCGCGCGTCTTGCCGGGATCCTTGATTCCGATGCTGCTGGGCTTACTCATTGTTTGGGCGTTCGACCACTATTTGTGGGCTTGGCCCTACCTTCTGCTCCTGGGTCTTACCGTTGGGGTCACCGTCACCTCACTCACGTCCCTTTGGGCTGAGATCTACGGAGTGCTCCACTTCGGGGCGATCCGCTCCCTGGCAACGTCGGTCTCGGTCTTTTCATCCGCTCTGGGACCCGTGGCCATGGGAGCCCTGATGGATGCAAGCGTTTCGGTCGAAGACATCTGCGCCTTGATGGCGCTTTATTGCCTCGCCGCGACCGGATTGCTGATGGTCGCTCTGAGGGGCTACGCCCGGAACTCTGCATAACCTTCCCCATTTGACGGGGAGAGGTCAGGAGTGGAGTGAACGGCGGAATTCGCCATCGCATTGAAGACCGACAGCGACACCTCGATCCGCTCCCGTGACAAGCCCTGCACGATGAACACGATTCGGCTCCGCCGGTCGGGATCCGGCCAGCCGTCGAGGTGCACGGGAGGATGCACGATGTGCTGCACCCCGTTTATCA
>CAZCVU010000614.1:0-1891 GCA_964501745.1 uncultured Flavobacteriales bacterium
CTCTCTGGAGTTGCAGAAAGCGGATATACCGAAGGTCGAAAGCATCATGCCGAGAATTGTCGATAACTTTCAGACCTATCTGCGCGAATTGCGTATCGACGACCTAAAAGGATCTGCCGGCATGTACAGATTGCGCGAGGAGTTGCTTATTCGGATCAGCGCCGCCGCTGCTCCGACAAAGATCAAGGATGTCTTGTTTAGGGAGATGTTGATTCAGTAGCAGCCGCGACGGATAAATGGCACCGCACTAAACCGAGACACGGCATGGCGCACCAAAAGGAGAACCAAGATGACCAGCCCCGCTGATGATGAGGACACGGACCAAAACGCGCTAGCGGCGGAAGGGGCGACCTCCCAGGCTGGTGACAACGATGTCGGCGATCAAGATGATCTGGCCGCCGAATGGGAGGCCATGGTCGGTGGTGACGACGATGAGGGCGACGCAGCGGGGGATTCAGACGGTGGGCGGGAATCAACTCGCGTCCTGGACCAGGAAGAAATCGACAGCCTTCTCGGTTTCGATGAGGAGGATGGAGATGGAAGCCAGCGTTCCGGGCTCCAGGCGATTCTATCAAGCGGTTTGGTCTCCTATGAACGCCTGCCGATGCTTGAGGTTGTCTTCGACCGCTGTGTGCGTCTGATGTCGACCAGCCTGCGTAATTTCACTGCAGATAACGTTGAGGTGTCGCTCGACAACATCACCTCAATCCGTTTTGGTGACTACCTCAATTCGATCACGCTGCCGGCCATGCTTAGTGTGTTCAAGGCCGAAGAGTGGGACAACTTTGGTCTGATGTCGGTTGACCCACCTCTGGTCTACTCCATCGTCGACGTACTTCTCGGTGGCCGCCGAGGTACGGCGGCGATGCGTCTTGAAGGTCGCCCTTATACAACGATCGAGCGCAGCTTGGTCGAACGCATGATACATGTCTTGCTGAGCGATCTTAGCTCCGCGTTTGAGCCGTTGAGCCCGGTTATATTCAGTTTTGACAGGTTGGAAACTAACCCTAGGTTCGCGGCGATTTCCAGACCGTCCAATGCTGCTATCGTGGCCCGGTTTCGTATCGACATGGAGGACCGGGGCGGGCAGCTCGAACTCTTGTTGCCGTACGCCACGCTGGAACCTGTGCGCGAATTGCTGTTGCAGATGTTCATGGGCGAGAAATTCGGTCGTGACTCGATTTGGGAAACCCACTTGGCCGAAGAATTATGGATGACCGAGGTCGATCTGGAAGCGGTTATTGACACCCAGATCATGAAACTGGCGAACGTGTTTGAGCTCAAGGTTGGCTCGCGCGTTATGTTTGATGCATCGCCAGAAGATCCAATTCAGTTGCAATGTGGCGAGGTGCCTCTCTACACGGGCCGCATGGGCCGCAAGGGCCAACACATCGCTATCCGGATTGAAGATCGGTATGATAAATTGCCGAAGATATGAGCGATCCCGTAATGGAACGCTACCTGTCCACATTGGAAGTTGAAACATGCCTATGTCGATAATTTTGGATATTCTTGTCGCCGTATTGCTGGTCGTGACCATTGGCTATGCTGTGGTGCTGAACAAGCGCCTAGGTTCATTGCGTGGCGACAAGGAGGAGTTGGAGCGTCTGGCGCGCGGCTTCATAGAGACTACCGAACGCGCCGAGACGGGCATCGGCGAATTGCGCTCAATGACAGATATACTGCACGAGCGGATCAAGCGCGCCGAATCACTCCGCGATGATCTTCTGTTCTTGATGGAGCGTGGAAACTTGGCCGCCGACAGGCTTGAAGTCGTAGTCCGCGATGCGCGCAATCAAGATCCCGTTGTCGGCGCGAAAAAAATTGAGCCCCAACCGACTCAGCCGGCACCGGATGCAGCGGCGAAACTTGGCGACGCCAATGATGCGCC
>CAZCVU010000615.1:0-1890 GCA_964501745.1 uncultured Flavobacteriales bacterium
GCACCTGCCTGGGGTTGGGCTGCGGACTCTCAGGCGCCTGCGCAGGGAGGCGCGCAAGAAGGCGGAACAAACGGGGGTCGTCCTGAGCGAGAGCGGATATCCGGCCTTGCCAGTTCAAGAAGGCCTGGAACCCGACGTTGCCCTGGTCCACGCGGTGATCCGTCAGGAGAGCGCATTCGACCCAGCCGCAGTCAGCCCAAGAGGTGCGCGCGGCCTCATGCAACTCATGCCGCGCACAGCGCAGTCGCTTGCACAACAGCTCAAGATATCTCATCGCCGCTCGCTGTTAACGGCAGACCCTGACCACAACATGCGGCTTGGCAGCGCACATCTTGCCGAATTGCTCGAGACCTACGATAGCTCGCTTGTTCTCTCGCTTGCCGCCTACAACGCGGGAAGATCTCGTGTCAGACGCTGGCTCGCCGATCATGGCGATCCGAGGAACCTGAGTGCTGACGCCATCGACTGGGTCGAATCCATCCCGATCGGCGAAACGCGCAACTATGTTCAGCGTGTGCTGGAGAACTTTTCGGTCTATACGCAGCGGCTACACGGCCGACGGGCAGACGCCCTCCTACAGGCACCTGCCAACGACGTTCATCCGGCGCTTGCACCATGACTTAGGCGAATTTCTACGGCCCGCTTCTGGCGGTCATTCCGCCGCCGGCCACTTTCACAATACACTGCACGCATTGCTTTCGCGCGAACGGACCACGCTACTCTTCATGGGCGATTTCAGCGAACACATCTACACAGCCCAAGACGGTCTCGTGCTGTACTACCGGACCTACGGCACACCGTTGTCAGCTAGACTGCCGGTGCTTTGTCTTCCCGGCTTGACGCGCAACGCACAGGATTTTCATTGCCTGGCCAAGCGGCTTGGGGACTCCCGCTATGTCATCTGCCCGGACTATAGGGGACGTGGCAGGTCGGCCTACGACACGGATTCACGTAACTACCAACCACGGACATATCTCGACGATATCCGTCACTTGCTAGTGGTCACCGGGGCACATCGCGTCATCGTCGTCGGCGCCTCAATGGGGGGATTGCTTGCTATGGGGCTGGGCGCAATCGTCCCAACGACCCTGGCTGGCGTCATCCTCAACGATATCGGCCCCGTGCTCGGCACCGGACTGGACGGCATCCTGGCATATGCGGGAACCGATCGTCCGGTATCGGACTGGGCGGCCGCGTCGCGCGAATTCCGCCGTCTGCTACCACAAATCAACTTCCAAACAGACGACGATATGGAGCGCGCAGTACGAGCGACCTGGCGCCAAGGAAACGACGGCATGCTGCATGTCAATTGGGATATCCGGCTGGTTCAATCGTTGCGTGACGGGCCGCCGCTGCCGGACCTGTGGAGGCTATTCCGAAGCCTTCGTCAGATACCGGTCCTTGCCTTGCGTGGCGAGCTCTCGGATATTCTCGACCGCGAAACCGTCGAACGCATGGCCGCGGAACATGACGGGCTGATGCGGATCGAGGTCAAGCGAACTGGCCATACGCCATCCTTGAATGAACCGGAAGCGGTCCAGGCAATCGATGCCTTCCTCGACGCTCTCTGAACAGCTAACGACAATCGACGATGTCCGCGCGGCAGCTGCTCAGATTCGCGGCGCAGCGGTGCGCACTCCGCTTCTGGAGTCGTCTGCGCTGAACGCGCGGCTCGGCGGCCGCCTGCTGGTCAAGGCCGAATCCTTACAGCGCACCGGGTCGTTTAAGTTTCGCGGCGCCTACAACAAACTCAGCCGGCTCTCGCCGGAGCAGCTCTCGAGCGGGGTCGTCACATTCTCATCCGGCAATCATGCGCAAGGGGTCGCTGCCGTTGCCCAATTTCTGGGAGCCCCGGCGACCATCGTCATGCCGACCGACGCCCCACAAATC
>CAZCVU010000616.1:0-1881 GCA_964501745.1 uncultured Flavobacteriales bacterium
GTGGCGTGGCCGGTGGATCCGCCGCCGCGATGGCTGCTTCTGGTCAAGTGAAACCTGTCATCATGGAGCTCGGTGGCAAATCCCCTCAGATTGTTTTCGCTGACGCCGAACTGGAACTGGCAGTTAACGGAATTGTGGCTGGCATCTTTCCAGTCAGCGGCCAAACCTGTATCGCCGGCTCGCGACTGCTAGTGCAGCGGGAAATCCACGACGAAGTGGTTGATCGACTCTGTAAGATTGTGAGTCCAGCGCGGCTTGGCCACCCAAAACACGCCGACACACAAATTGGGCCAATTGCTAATGAACCGCATTTCAAACACATTCTTGAGAATATCGATAACGCAAAGTCGAGAGCCGCCAAACTGGTACTCGGCGGCAACGCGGTACAACCCGAATCTGCGCCTAATGGCTGGTTTATCGAACCCACAATTTTTACCGGTGTAACCCCAGACATGCCGCTCGCCCGCGAGGAAGTTTTTGGTCCGCTACTCGCAGTACTTCCATTTGATAGCGAAGAAGACGCTATTCGTCTTGCCAACGATTCAAAATTTGGATTGGCAGCGGGTATCTGGACTCGTGACGCTACCCGCGGAATTCGAATCGCCGATCGAATCGGTGCAGGCACCGTATATATCAACAACTATTTCAATGCGACAACACAATCTCCTGTTGGGGGATATAAACAGTCCGGCTACGGTCGTGAAAGCGGTATTGAGGGAATGAAAGCATTTCTACAAACTAAGAGTGTTTGGCTCGCTACCGAACCTAATCAGCCAAACCCGTTGGCGTAACGCTTCTGCCAGACCAAGAATTCACGCATGCGATACGACAACATCCTAGAGACGATTGGCCAAACGCCGGTGGTTCGACTGAACCGAGTCGAAGACGCCTTTGCGACCGATTTGTTCGTAAAGCTTGAGAGCTTTAACCCAGCAGGATCGGTAAAAGATCGGCCCGCGCTTCGCATGATCGAGGATGCCGAGGAAGGCGGGTTACTTAAACCCGGCGACACCATAATCGAGCCAACTTCCGGCAACACGGGAATCGGGCTCGCCATGGTCGCTGCGGTAAAAGGCTATAAAGCCGTATTTGTGATGTCAGCGAATATGAGTGAGGAGCGCAAGACGATCCTCAAAGCATTCGGGTCAAAGTTGATCTTGACACCTGCGGAAAAAGGAACCGTCGGCGCAATCGAAGAGGCACGACGGCTGGCAACAGAAAAAGGATATTTTTTTGTGGGACAACACTTTAATCCGGCTAACACAGCATCTCATCAAACCACTGCAGATGAGATTTGGGAGGATCTCGGCAACTCTCTCGAAGCTGTGATTTGCACAACTGGAACGGGTGGTTCGATTTCTGGGATTGGAAAATACCTGAAGGCGCGGAACCCGAAACTCAGCATGATTGCTACCGAACCGGCAGACTCACCCATACTTTCTAAGGGGGTCGCCTGCTCTCACAAGATCATGGGCACTGCACCAGGATTTATCCCAGAAATCCTCGACACTTCGATTTATGACGAAATTATTCCGATCACGACTGATGAAGCCTATGGGGCGACACGGTTCCTCGCGGAGAAAGAAGGCATTTTCGCCGGCATTTCATCCGGCGCTGCGGTCGCCGGCATGTTGAAAGTAGCGCGACGACAAATTATGGAGGGCAAAATGCTACTTGCTATTTTGCCGGATACGGGAGAGCGGTACCTGTCCACAGACCTCTGGAGCGACAAGCCGGACTGAGGTTGCTTTGTCCGAAATATGCGTTTCGTTGCACGTTGACGTGGCCAGCCACTATTTCGATTATATGCCGCGCGCGATACACTGCTCCCTCAGGCGCCCGTAGCTCAGTTGGATAGAGTACCTGGCTTCGAACCAGGTG
>CAZCVU010000617.1:0-1863 GCA_964501745.1 uncultured Flavobacteriales bacterium
CGTCCTCGAGGCAAGCGGCAATCTCCGTTGCGACATGACCACGCAGCAGTGAGTCGAGCTTCTTGATGGCGATATCAGCCAACGACAAGGTCGGCAGCCAGTTCGCGACAACAGCGGCGGCCTGCGGCTCGCGCACCTCACGGGTCTCGGTATCAATTGCAAAGCTGCCCGATACGTCGGGTCTTGCCCCACCGTTCCAAAATACCGGAACAGGCGTACCAGTGGCGGCAAACGAGCAGATCGTGTCCACCGCACCCGTCAAATCATCTGCCAGCATGCGAACTATCGTCATGGACAACTCTGCCTTGCGCGCCCCGTGCCGGAACCGGCACAGACAATGCTTCCATATAAACGTGATGCGAGACAGAAGATTCCGAAACGCCGGATGACGATGCTAGTCTGTCAGTCTGAGAAGCCCCGCCAGTTTCGCAGCCAGCGATGATCGAATTTCGGGAGGCCCGTCTTGAGAAAGAAAGGCGCGACGAGAGGGATCCAGACGGCCGCTTGGCATATTTCGGCGAGAAGACTTCGGAGATTGCCGCCTTATTTGCCAACAAGGGTTGGTTTGGCGCGCCCGGTCTCCGACGCAGACCGGCGCGGCTCGATTGGAGGATAGGAGATGGAGTTTCACAAAGGCAGACTAATCGACCACGTACACCTCATCGTCAGCGACGTGAATGCGAGCAAACGGTTCTACCGAGCCATCCTCGACGTGATTGGCATACCCTTCGGCGGCGAGGATGAAGGATACTTCTGGGCCGACGAGCTGTTCGTCAATCAGGGTGAGGTTCCGACCTCGCACCTGCATCTCGCCTTTCAGGTCCACAGCCGCGAAACGGTACATCGGTTCCACGATGTCGCGCTGGCCGTTGGCGGCCGCGACAACGGCGGGCCCGGCGAGCGGCGCTATCACCCGGGCTACTATGCCGCCTTCGCGCTTGACCCGGACGACAACAACATCGAGGCCGTGTATCACGGACCGGCACGGCGCTCGGCGGCATCGGTCATCCTGACACCGGACTTAGAAGAGCCGCATTTGAGATGAAGGCCTTGGGCGTCGCTCCCGGGCTTCAGTCATTCTGAGGCGGTAAGGCTAGTGCGCCCGTCTCAACTACTGGGTCAACCTCGAGCATCGCCAACGCGCCCAATGTGACGGGCTTGGCCGGTGGCCGGGCGCGGAAACGGCCGACCGTTGCGACCTCAACCCCCAGCGCAGCGGCAACGATATGAGATGCCGCAGCACTACACTGCCGTCCTTGGCACGGGCCCATGCCCGCCCGCGTGAACGCCTTGATTTGATTGGGTCCTTGGCAACCGAGCTTGACGGCTTCGCGCAACCGACCGGCGGTAACCTCCTCGCAGCGACAGACGACGGTATCGTCCGCCACGTTTGCCAGCAGCGCAGCGGACGGTGTGAACAGCGCTTCAAGAAACGGCCGGATCCGCAGGTCCCGCCGCAGTCTTCGTTGTACCGGCGCCGCCAGCCGGTCGCGTTCCTCGGTTTCGATAAGGCCCAGCGCACAGGCCGCCTGAAACGCTGCCAGCCGACCTGAATATTCGGCCGCACGCGCGCCGGCAATGCCGCCGCAGTCTCCGGCCAACGCAATCCCATCAATGTTGGTTCCGCCCCATTCGTCGGTCGAGGGCCGCCAGCAAAGCTGACGACGATCCCAGAATTCCTCGACGCCGAGTGCGGCGGCGAGATGGTCGTTCGGAACAACACCGAAATGCACCATCAGCAGGTCTGTCTCCAGACTGTGCCGCTGGCTGCCGGCAGTGTATTCGACGCTGGTGAGGCGGTCGTTTCCCTTCGCTGCTAAGTCGGAGACGCCGGAAATAACGGGCACCTCGGCCAGGGCCAAC
>CAZCVU010000618.1:0-1862 GCA_964501745.1 uncultured Flavobacteriales bacterium
GTGGCGATAGCACGTGAAGCGCTACATCAATGTTCCACTTCACTATTTCACGGCCAAGCCACAACCAGTAGCCGAATATCCGTGGCGTAATGTGAATCGGATGACCTTCGTGATCGACGACATCCATCCGCCACGCGATAGCAACGCTGGCGATACAGGCCAGCAAGCCCACTGAAATCAGAAGGGGTTCGAAATGGCCGGACAACAGCAGCCAGGTGACGAATAAGACGCTGCCCAGTGAAATCGCGTGAACCAACCTGCCCCCGTCGCTATGCAGTTGAGTACCGTCGTCAGGCCCCGTGAACCGGCCCTATACTTGCCCCGCTAGTCCAACACAGTCAAACATGGCCAAAGATACAAACCCGCATTGCCCAGATGAGTCAATGATTTGATGACGGCGCACCCGGATTCTAGTATAAGAATCAGCACGTTATAGGCGGATTTGGGGTGTTGATATGGCTCACCCGATGGGTGAAAGGGAAGCAGGGGTTTTGAGGCTCGGTTTTGACCGTCGGCTGAAGCGCCGCCACATGAGCTCGAGAAAATTCTCCACCACCGGCGGCGGCGGCGTACTCGGCATGCTGGGGCGACCGGCCTCGAACACACGGAAGATATTCGGTTCGATTGGACCCATTTCCTGCGCGACGAAGATCGCCGGCATCAGCTTTCGCCCGTAATTCATCGCCGAATAATAGCCTTGCGAAAGGTAGAGCAATCGTTGCAGCTTTTGCGCCTGCAGGTATGTATCCTCGCGGCGCGCCCGATCCTGGAACCAGAGCGCAACGTCAAACGTCGATTCGACAACCGTTACCGGCATGACCATCCTTAACGTGCTGTATTCGCCATGATAAACGGTATTGTTGAGATATAATATAGCCTCCGGATCTACAGTGACAAACCGCACACAGCTCTTTCGCAGTACAACTCGATTGGCGCAGGTCGCGCTCGGCTGCGCGGGGGACCAGGAGATGCCGCAATGGACATGACAGGCGAGTTCCGGATTCCGGCCCCGCGCGAACGTGTTTGGGAGGCCTTAAACGATCCAGACATCCTCAAGCAGGCGGTTCCCGGCTGCACAGAGATGGCGAAGACCAGCGACACCACCCTCGAAGCGAAAGTTACGGCCAAAGTCGGCCCGGTGAAGGCGAATTTCTCGGGCGTGGTGACACTTTCCGAAATCGACCCGCCAGCCGGCTATACGATCAGCGGCGAAGGCAAGGGCGGTGCCGCAGGTTTCGCAAAAGGTGGCGCCAAGGTAACGCTGGAAACAGACGGCGATGGAACGCTCCTCAAATACACCGTCAACGCCACCGTCGGCGGGAAACTCGCACAGATCGGAAGCCGGCTGATCGACGCGACGGCAAAGAAGATGGCCGCTGATTTCTTCAGTCGCTTCGCCGAACTAATCGCAGGCGTGCCGGAAGCCGCCGTTTCTTTAGCACCGGTGCCCGCAGGCGAAAGAGAGACTGGACTTCGCCCGGCCGTCTGGGTCGGCGGCATTGTCCTCGCCGTCTTCATCCTTCTCATCATCTTCAGCCTGCTGCCCGCGAACTGAGTCGGGTATTCGGCAAGGCCGCAGACGCGGACCAACGCATTCCGCACGCCGGCCCAACGACGCCAACAACACTCAAACAGAGCATCATCTTGACCTTGACCGTCTAGGGGTTGAAACTTGGTGAAAGAGCGCCTGCGGTTCTTGGCGTCAAAGCAGAACCTGGGAGGCCAGTCCGGCAGGCTGCCTCCGCCAACATTCAGGGAGGAGTTACCGATGCCTACCGTCTCGATGACCGTGAACGGGAAATCCGTCTCCGGTGAAGTTGAAGCGCGTACGTTGCTGGTGGAGTTTCTACGCGAACACCTGC
>CAZCVU010000619.1:0-1859 GCA_964501745.1 uncultured Flavobacteriales bacterium
ATTTCGGGTCGGGCTAAAGAATACGCCCGGCGCATGCAACAGCTTGCTGAAGGGAAAAACCAACATCAGCAACACGACCAGTGCCAGATGCAGCAGCAGCGCCGGATCCGGCGGCAGGGGCTGCCAGTCGAAGCGGATCAGTCCCAGCATAAAGGCTTTGACGCCAATGATATCGGTCCGCGCACCGAACTTAGTGCCGAGCCCGGTCAGGGCAATGCCCAATAGCAGCGCCAGCATCAGGTGATCCGACGGCAACGAGATGTAGCGGATGCGCTCCACCACGAAGCGGCGTACCCAAAGCCCGGCTAGCCCGGCGACCATCGCAAACGCGGCGTAAACGCCATAGGGCTGCATTGCGGCAATCGGCGTCCACACAGGTTCGGTGAAATAGCGGAAGTGGCGCAGCAGAACCAGGATGAGGGCGAGATGGAACACGAAACCAAACAGCCAGATCCATCTGTTGGCCCGGAACAGGCTATGGAAGAAAAACAGCTCCCGGCACATCCGTAGTACGACGCCGGACTTGGTCATCGGCGCCGGCATGGTCGGGATCTTCAAGGGTGCAGGCGCGGACGCATATTGACGAATCTTGAGACCCACACCGAGCACGAGAACGATCGTGGCAAAATACAGCAGCAGCGCGTAAACGACCGTTACGAAGTCCATCTCAACGCCCACTCCCGCGCACGCGGCGTTTCAGCGCCGCGCCTGCCGATCACCATGTTATGGGAGCCAGCGCGTCGCCACAGGCTCGGATGACCTAGTCATCCGCGCCGGCAACTACCACCAGGCTCTCTGGACCATTCCCCTCCAAACCATCGGCGCGATGATAATCGCCGCGCCGAACGACGAAGTCTTACCTACTACACGCAACCCGTTGGTTTTGGCAGCCCGGCAATCTTACAGGCCTGCTTTGCCGGTCCATACGGGAACAGCTCGTACAGGTACTTGTTGTTGCCCTTCTCAGGACCGAATGATTTCTTGATTGCCTTGACCAAAACGCGGATCGCAGGCGCAATCTGGTATTCTTCGTAGTAATCACGCAGGAAGTTTACAACTTCCCAATGCTCATCCGACATCTCGATTTCTTCGGACTCGGCGATCAGCTCGGCCAATTCCTTACTCCAGAGTTCTGGATCCCCCTGGATGTAGCCTTCCTCGTCGTGCTCATACGTCACGCCAGCCAATTCGTAAGACATGCCCTAATTCTCCTCCTATGACGACTGGTCATCGGTAGTCTAGAACTCGCCAAATATCTTACATTTCCCGGATTTGAAAGCAACCGTTTTGTCGCTGGCCGGGGCGCTCAAAGCTACTCGAATTTCGTGCCTTCCATCTCCAAACCGGCCTCTTCCCAAGCTACGACACCGCCCTGCAGGTTGATCACCTCCGGGACACCATTTTTCATAAGCTGTTTGGCGGCGGCAGCCGAGCGTTTGCCCGTCTGGCATGTCACCACGATCTTCTTGTCGGTGATGACAGGGAACAGGTCAGCGTCCATGAAGGAAAGCGGAAGCAAGAGCGTGCCTGGTATATGTGCCTCCTCGTATTCGTCGGTTTCGCGGACGTCGATCGCCAAGACCTCCCTTTCTTCAATCATTCGGTTGAGTTCCTGCACATCGATTTCCGCTACGCCTTCAGCTTCCGCCGGTTCATCAGCCATGTTCACAATCCTCCTTCTGGTTCATCTCTTTGGAAATCACGGCCCTGGCACGTCCGCACGGATGTATACGATATCGGGCGCGGCCGCCACTCATGCAACATGTGGTCGGGCGCCGGCGGTGGGCGTATCTCTGCTGCTTATTTCATTCAGTCTCGTTCCTGCGGTCCGGTCGTAAAACCGCGCTCGATAGACAAGG
>CAZCVU010000620.1:0-1858 GCA_964501745.1 uncultured Flavobacteriales bacterium
CGTCGTCGCCCACCATCGCGTTGCGCTTGTTCGCCGCGCGCCGCTTGGCCTGAAAGATCCGCGCTAGTGCTGCTTCCGAGCCGCCGATCGCCGAATAGCCGATATCCATCGGCAGGATGGCGATGCCACCCTCGACCAGAACCTCGAACGCGCGAGACGCGTCGCCAGCGATGTCCAACATCCGCCTCTTTCGATTGGCGCGTCGTCCGAGGCGGCGACGCTACCGTTGCCCCGACAGGGTCAACGCTGCGCTTCGATCCGCTCCTTGATCTTGTCCATCAGCTTGCGCGCGTTGCCGTTCGGGACATCCTCGACCTCGGGCGCATGATATTTGTCGCGCATGGCGGAAACAACCGTCGAAGGCTGAGGTACCGAGGCCGGTGGCATGATCGCCAAGCCGGTGGTCCCGTTCGCGACGACCTCCGCCATCTCGACCACGCGCGGCCCTTCGACCTGGTCTTCCGCCGAAGCGTCGACCTCGACGGCACGGACCAGCGATTCCAGGAGCGCGTTCAATTGATCGCGGTCTTCGTTGAGGCCCTGCCTCTCGGTATCGAAACGGTCGAGCTCGTCGCGATGGCGCTGGTTGTCGCCGATCAACCGCTTGTTTTCGGTCCTCAGCCGCTCGCACTCGGTCTCCGCGGTCTCGCCTTTCTCGCGAATGCCGGCGATCTCGCCGCGAAAACCTTGGTTCTCCTCGGCGAGCCGGGCGTTCTCGGCCTGCAGCTGTTGTAAGGTCTCGCGCAGCTCCTTGTGTTGTTCCTTGCGGCCCGCAAGGACTTCAGCTGCCGCCTGAACCCTGGCTTGTAGTTCGTTCACATGTTCCATGTCCGGATCTCCCGTTGTCAGAACGCTGGGCATGACGTGGCCCGGACGCCCGACGGGGCGACACAGGGGCACGGCATTGCCCGTCCGATTTCGGCAATCACCGAGGCGGAGAGTTCGAGTGGGGAGGGGTGGAACGACGCCGACGTCTTTTTTGTAGCTTTCCTCATCTCGGGTCTCCATTCGGCGGCCCCGCTGCCGTCTTCCGTTCGGGAAAGACGGCCGGTGGCTTTGCGTCCCGCCGTTACCGACGGTTTGCCCTTTCGTGGGACCTCGGCCCTTGGACGCCAACGCGCCGGCCCGAGGAAATTCGACCCACGGAAGCCACGCTACATGGCTCCACCTGGAAAAGTATGGTCGGCGAACGGGTTTTTCAACCGCAATGAATCGGATTCTTTGCTTCGAAATTCGCGAAAAATTTATGGTTTCCAAATAGTTAAGGCGTCTTCATGTGGGCTTGAGTCAGATCGCACCAGCGGCTCTCAGCCCGGCGATCTCGGATTCGGAATAGCCGACCTCGGCCAGGATAGCGTCGCTGTGCTGGCCGATCTCGGGCGGCGGCCGATCGGTCTCGGGGCCGTCCTCGGAGGTGAGATAGGAGGCGTTCAAAAGCGTGACTTCGCCCACCAGGCCCTCGGGCGGGTCGATCCCCATCAGCAGGTTGCGATGCGCCAACTGGGGATGGGCCAACGCCTCCGGCACCGATCGTAGCGCCGCGCAGGAGACCTTGGCGGCGTTGAAGCGGCGCTCCCATTCCAACGCCGTCCGGGTCTTGAAGGCCTCACGAAGGCAGGCCCGCATGGCGTCCGCATTGGCGATCCGCTGCTCGTGGCTCGAGAAGCGCTCGTCCTCGGCCCACTCGGGATGCCCCAGCACCTCCGCCATGACCTGGAAGTGCGCATCGGTCAGCACCGAGGTTTGGACGTGACCTTCGGCGGCGGGAAAGACGTCACCGGTCGGCACCAGGGCCGGCGTCAAGTTGCCCTGCAGCTCGGGCTCGACGCCGGTGTTCAGATACTTGCAGACGATCGGC
>CAZCVU010000621.1:0-1857 GCA_964501745.1 uncultured Flavobacteriales bacterium
TGATCATGGAAATGGACGGCGAGGTAATCGAGCGCCTCGATCCGCATATCGGGCTGCTTCACCGAGGTACCGAGAAACTCATCGAACACAAGACCTACCTGCAGGCGATCCCCTACTTCGACCGGCTCGATTATGCTTCGCCATTATGCCAGGAACATGCGTTCTGCCTGGCTACCGAACGCCTTCTCGGTATCGAAGCGCCGCCGCGCGCGCGCTATATCCGTACGTTGTTCGATGAGATCACACGGATCCTCAATCACTTGATGAACGTGACGTCGTTCGCGCTCGATGTCGGCGCAATGACGCCCATGCTGTGGGGCTATGAGCAGCGCGAACTGTTGATGGAGTTTTACGAACGCGTGTCCGGTGCCCGGTTTCATGCGGCCTACTATCGAGTCGGCGGCGTGCATCAGGATCTGCCGGCTGGTCTCACCGACGACATCCTGGCCTGGACGGGGAAGTTTTCAAGTTTCGTGGACGACATGGAAACCCTGCTCACCGAGAATCGGATCTTCAAGCAGCGCACGGTCGATATCGGTGTGGTCTCGCCCGAAGATGCGTTGGATTGGGGCTTCAGTGGTCCCCTACTACGCGCGTCGGGCCTGCCATGGGACCTGCGAAAGGCGCAACCCTATGCCGCCTACGACGCGATGGATTTCGACATCCCGGTCGGCAAGAACGGCGATTGCTACGCCCGATACCTGGTGCGGGTAGAGGAGATGCGTCAGAGCCTGCGCATTATCGCGCAGAGCATTGAAAAGCTGCCGGAAGGTCCGGTTCTGACGACCGACGGGAAAGTTGCCCCGCCACGGCGGGCCGAAATGAAGCAATCGATGGAAGCGCTTATCCATCACTTCAAACTCTATACCGAAGGCGTCAAGGTCCCGGCAGGGGAGACTTATACGGCGGTCGAGGCGCCCAAGGGCGAATTCGGCGTCTATCTTGTTTCCGATGGCACCAACCGGCCGCACCGCTGCAAGATCCGGTCGGCGGGCTTTGCCCATCTGCAGGCGATGGATCACATGTGCAGGGGACATATGCTTGCTGACCTGTGCGCGGTTTTGGGGTCATTGGACATCGTGTTCGGCGAGGTCGATCGGTGAACGCGCCAAGCCAACAGGACACAGCCTTCACGTTCTCTGCCGAGAACCGCAGTTTGGTGAAGCAGCAGATCGCCAAATATCCCAAAGGGCGGCAACAAAGCGCGGTGCTGGCTGTACTTGATCTGGCGCAACGTCAGTGCGGCGGATGGTTGCCACAATCCGCGATCGAAGCCGTTGCAGAAACACTCGAAATGCCAAAGATCCGCGCCCTCGAGGTGGCAACATTCTATTCAATGTTTAACTTGAGGCCGGTTGGCCGCCACGTTGTTGAGATATGCACGACAACGCCCTGTGCGCTGCGCGGCGCGGCCGGTATTGAAGAGGCCTGCCAGCAGCATCTCAAGATTCCCTTTGGCGGCACAACCGCCGACGGCATGTTCACGCTCCGCGAGGTGGAATGCCTCGGCGCCTGCGTCAACGCGCCGATGATGCAGATTGGCGATCACTATTACGAGGATCTCACACCGGAGAGCGCGGTAACTATCTTGGAAGCCTTTGCCCGTGGCGCGGAGCCAGATCCTGGTTCGCAGTCAGGACGCCAAACCTCGGCCCCGGACGGCGGTCCAACGACGCTGACTGAACTCGGTGAAGGCGGCGATTGACGCTATGCTCGAAGACAAAGATCGCATCTTCACAAATCTTTACGGTATTCACGACTGCGGGCTCGCCGGCGCCCGCCAGCGTGGCGACTGGGACGGAACTAAGGACATCCTCGCGAAAGGCCGGGAATGGATCGTCGAGGAAGTTAAAGCCT
>CAZCVU010000622.1:0-1857 GCA_964501745.1 uncultured Flavobacteriales bacterium
TGGCTCCAACCCAGAACACGGACAAAGAGACCGAAGACCACTACGTGTACGAGTCCGGCCACGCGTTCTTCCCGGCCATCGACGGCGAATACACCGTGACGTTCGAGAACCAGGAATGTATCCTCGGCGGCGTTTCCGCGACCGCGACCGTACGCTGGGCAGTATTCGCCGCTGCGCCGGACTAGGTCCGACCGGACCGCGTGGCCCGGCCATCATCCCCGTGCCCTCGGCGGGGAATTCGCCATCATCCACACCGTAGACTGCTTCTCGACGGCCCGATCTGGACGTACAATACTACTATCGCGACACCTCATCCTGGCTGATCCAACACGTGACACTCCGTCGGCGACCCCAGCTATCCCGCACATTCGCCGCGTTTCAGCATACCGGCTTCCGCTTTCTCTGGCCCGCCAACTTCTTTTCACTCACGTCCCGCTGGATGCAGGCGACACTGCTTGGGTGGATGGTGCTCGAGCTTACCGATTCGGCGTGGATGGTCTCGCTGGTCGGGTTCTTCGCTCTCGCTCCGATGCTCTTCGTGGGCCTCCTCAGTGGCGTGATGGCCGATACCTTCGACCGGCTCAAACTGATTCGCACGACCCAGATGGCCAGCCTCGTCGTGGCCATTGCCATGGCGGCGGTCCTACTGACGGGCAACGAAGAGTTCTGGCACGCCTATGTGGCGATCGCGTTGATCGGAGCAGCCTGGGCGTTGGAGTTTCCCTCGCGCCGCGCGATGATCCACGACCTGGTGGGCGGCCAAGGCGTCACCAACGCCATCGCCCTCGACTCGATCGGCATGAACGCCAGCAACATGCTTGGGCCCGCCCTGGGCGGAGTGCTGATCAGTCAAGTAGACGTGGCGGGCGGATACGTCGCCGTCGTCTGCTTCTACGTGGTTTCCGTAACGTTGGTCTGGATGCTGCGAAGGGAGACGACGGACAGTGCTCCGTCCCCCGGACGCCGCTTGTTTGCCGACCTTCTCGTTGGGGCTAAGTATGCGGTCAGGCACCGGACTCTCCTGGCAGTCGTGCTGATAACCGTCGTCATGAACGTGCTCTTCTTTCCATACCGCTTCCTGATACCCGTAATCGCCCGCGACGTTCTTGGCGTCGGCCCAAGCCTGATGGGCTTGATGGACGCGATCACGGGGCTTGGCGCATCCATGGGAGCCATCGCCATCGCATCGTCGTCCAATGTCCAGCGGCATGGAAGAATTTTTCTCGGCGGATCGATCGCCGCGAGTGCCTTCCTGATCGTGTTCTCGTTCTCGGACGTCTACGCCGTGTCCGTGGCCTTGCTTCTCTTCCTCGGGCTCAGCACCGCCGGTTTCGCGACCATGCAGGCGACGGTCGTCATGCTGGTGTCGAGGTCCGGGATGCGCGGCAAGGCCTTGGGTGTGGTGAGCCTCGCTATCGGAACCAGCCCGGTCGGGTCCCTGGTCGTCGGCGCGATGGCCGATCGGTTCGGCGCGTCGGTGGCTATCACGATCAGCGCGAGTGTGGGCCTCGGCCTGCTGGTCGTGATCGGTGTTCTGATGCCGTCGATTCGGGCGCGAATCGTGGCGGAGGATGTCGTCTCATGAGGTCACGACGCCAAGGTCGTCGTCCTCAAAGAAACTGCGTGTCCGCATCGCTGCCCGATATACAAAAGCATCCATTGACCGCGCTTCCTCGGCAACCATATAATGCGGGAGGACGGTTCGCGACTGGTACACGGTCCGCAAGACCCACGCCACAACTTCAGGGGGGTGAGGATGTCGTTTCCAACGGATAGTCCGCGGGAAGCCTGCGGCATCGTTGGAGCATATCTACCCGGCGAGGAAGTGGCCCGCGTCACCTTTTTCGGCCTGCACGC
>CAZCVU010000623.1:0-1847 GCA_964501745.1 uncultured Flavobacteriales bacterium
ATTTTCTGGCAGGATTCTGGCAGAACTGGTTCCTGCCGATGGATCCGAACAACCTCGTCGCCATGATGATGAAGTGGTATCGCGGTGACGTCAGCCTGCACACGGGCGGCGACCTCAAGAAGGGGTTGGCGCGGATCAAGGCAACGACCTACGTGATTGCCTTCGCCAACGACATGTTCTTCCCGGTGGATGACCAGGAGTCCGATCGCAGGATGATCAAGGGCGCGAAATTGAAGGTGATTGACACGCTGTGGGCGCATTTCGCCATGCTGTGCATCACCGATGACGATCGTAACGCGATAGACAAACACCTGAAGGACCTGCTCGGCGAGAGCGTCTAGAGCAGATCGGACTTAAGTGGAATTTGCTCCCCGGATTCCGTTTAAGCGCGCGAATCCGCTCTGAGGGAATGGTGGGCGCACCTGGGATTGAACCAGGGACCTTCCGCATGTGAAACGGACGCTCTACCGCTGAGCTATGCGCCCTCGATGCCTGTGCACCGGTAACGATATATGGCCGCCGTATTAGAGCAGATTGCGGTCAAATGGAATCACTTTGTGATCCCATCCGAACACGATCGGTTCTAGCTCACGGGTGGCGGCTCCGTAAGATTTGCGCCGTCTAGTTCACTCAACCGGTTCGCACGAATGATCGTGCGGAGCTCCTCCGTGTACACCGCACCTCTCTCGGAATACCGCGACAGTGTCGAAGCGAGCAGGTTGCCGGATAGTGGCCGACCCGCGTGTCGGGCTGATGCGCGTGCCTGGCGAAACTCCCGATAACCAGGATGCGTGTTGAGGTTGAGCGCGTAGTTCCACACCGATCGTATGAGCGTCTCGAACGCGCGAACGCGGTGGGACCGGCTGTCACTTCGTTTCGCGGGCCGGAGTCCCCGCACGTTCCGGTCTTCCGTCCATTGCCCGAACAGAGCGTTTCCCAGGATCGCAAAGCGCGACGTTCCCCATCCGCTCTCGGTCGCGGCTTGCGCCAGGGCCAGTGACACCGGAATTTCGTCCACCCGCGCGGTCAGGGCTCGGAGATCTCCGGATTCGGCCGAGTACACTTCTTGCGACCCGGCCAGCCAATCCGAATCGTTCTCGGAAACTCTCCCCTTGCTCTCCAATTCACGCTTGATCCGCAGCAGGCGCGAACGGTCCGCCGCGAGACGCTCGTTCACCTTCAGAATCAGGGGAAGGATGGCCGAAAGGAACAGCTCTTTGCGGGCATCCACCGACTCGATCCGCGACAGATCCTGGGGGAGCTGCGTGACGAACACTCGTGGGACGGTGCTTTCCCGGCGGCGCACGGCATCGAGGGAGTACTCGAGGGCCTCGAACCGGGCTCTCAAGGCGTCGACCGTAGAGGCGCGATATTCCAGCGACGGCGACGGTGACGGTCCCCGATAGGGCGGTGGCGGACCCTTGAAAATGGGCAGCGAGAAAAGACCGGTCTGCGTCCCCACCGTACCTATTGCGATCACGGCGAATATGGATGCATAGAGGTGGCTAGCCGTTACGCCCTTGGGAACCGTGAGATGCTTTTTGACGCGTTTCCACACCATCAGACACCGCCATCGATTCAATGTCGTCAGGTGAACTGTGTCAGTGTTTTCGGGAGGTCGGATAGGTCATCGATGATGGCATCCGCGCCGAGCTCGCTCACGGGGATCATCGTGTAACCGTAACTCACTGCCACGACGGAGACTTCGGCGGCACGGGCCACGGCGATGTCCGCTTGGCTGTCCCCGATCATCACGGCCTCGTCCTTCTTGGCATTCATCCGTTCGAGCGTTGCGAGCAGATGCCCCGCATCCGGTTTCTTGACGGCAAGACTGTCGCCGCCGAGGA
>CAZCVU010000624.1:0-429 GCA_964501745.1 uncultured Flavobacteriales bacterium
ACGCCTTCATCACCCTTGTCGCCGAGCGTGCGTTGGCGCAAGCCAAAGAGGCGGACATGGAGATCGCCAACGGTCACTACCGTGGGCCTATGCACGGCATTCCATTCGGTCTTAAGGACATCTACAACACCGCAGGCATCCTGACCTCCGCCCATTCCAAGATCCTCATCGACAACATCCCCAAGGAGGATGCCACAACCACGAGAAGGCTCTACGAAGCTGGCGGTGTGCTGATGGGGAAATTGGCCACCTACGAATTCGCACATGGCGGACCAGCGTTTGATCTGCCTTGGCCACTGCCGCGAAACCCGTGGAATCGCGAGCACCTCACGGGAGGTTCCAGCAGTGGATCAGGGGCGTCCGTTGCAGCGGGATTCGTGCTCGGTGCTCTGGGCTCGGATACCGGCGGGTCCATTCGGAATCCGGCTA
>CAZCVU010000624.1:439-1844 GCA_964501745.1 uncultured Flavobacteriales bacterium
GGTATCGTGGGCCTGAAGCCCAGTTATGGCCTGGTGAGCCGGCAGGGTGTGATCCCCAACTCCTATACCTTCGACACCTGCGGACCGATGACATGGACCGTGGAGGATTGCGCGATCATGCTGCAGGCGATCGCGGGCTACGATCCGGGAGATCCCGCGAGCATAGATCGGCCCGTGCCGGATTACCGTTCGGCCTTGATCGGCGATATCCGCGGACTGCGGGTCGGTGTGATCCGGCATTTCTGGGAGGAAGACCTGCCGGCGAATGCAGAAGTCCGAGACGCCATGGAACAGGCGCTTCTGGTATTTAAGGACATGGGCGCGACAATCGAGGATATCCGAATGCGCCCAATGCAGGACTATTCCGACGTCAAGATCATCATTGCAGAGTCCGAGCTCTACGCGGTCCACGAACAGGATTTGATACAACGTCCGGGCGATTTTTGCGGCAATTTCTTGGGGCGATGCCTGCCGGCGGTCTTGATCCGAGCATCCGACTACGTGCAGGCGCAGCGCGAGCGCCGTCGGATGCTGGATGAGATGAAAGAGTTCTATGACCGCTACGACGTTCTCGTCACCGCTGGCCTGTACGGACCGGCGCCAGCCCTCAGCACCAGCCAAACCGACGACCTGTTTTGGAAGAACCCGGCGATCACGACACCGTTCAGCGTTACCGCCGGTCCGGCGCTCTCGTTGTGCAATGGTTTCAGCGCCAACGGCTTGCCTCTGTCGTTGCAAATCGCCGGGCGCCCATTCGAAGAGGAAACCGTGTTTCGTGTGGCTCACGCATACGAGAAAGCCACACCTTGGCGCGACCGGCGCCCCGATCTTCAACCCATGGAGCGCGTACCGCCTTCCGTCGACACGGCACAGCCGCCGCCGGAAAGGAACAAATCCGAACCGGTGCTTAGCGACGAAATCGCCCAAGTCGTCCGACGGGCGGGCCTGTCCCTGAACGACGCACAGTTCGGGCAAATCTGCAAAGCAGCGCCGGACGTCAACGCACGGCTTGAGCGATTGCGACATGGCCGACCGCGTGCTGACGAGCCGGCCAACATATTTCACTTGCCACAGCCTTCGCAGTGAGGGCGCCCCATACGGGGAAGTTCGGGCCGGTGAGGGTCGGTTTGGGTGCCCCTAACTGCCCCAGTCACCGCCAACGCGCACCGACGCCACCTTCCATGACGAGCTGACCTTTTTCGAAACGGTCGAGACCCAGTCCGCGCGTGAGCTCGTGCGGCTCACCGGTGGCAATCAGATGCGCGTGGGTTTTTGCTGCGACGGGTGCCGACTTAAAGCCCCCATAACCGGCAATGTCGATGGTGAAACCCTCGACCGGAGTCTTCGAGACGATCGGCGTGTTGTCATGCGTGACTTCGAGCCTGCCGCCCCACTGGCGCATCAG
>CAZCVU010000625.1:0-1843 GCA_964501745.1 uncultured Flavobacteriales bacterium
CTTTACCTTGGCGTCGCTTGCCGCACCGGGGCGCGATATCAAGCTCTCCGGCGAGCGTGTGGCAGGCGGCCGCAACTTTGCCACCAAGCTGTGGAACGCGGCGCGGTTTTGCCAGATGAATGGTTGCGTGCCGCGGTCTGAATTCGATCCGGCTTCGGCTGAAGAAACAGTCAACCGCTGGATCGTCGGTGAGCTTGCCGGCTGCACGAACCAGCTAACGCACGCCCTGGACGCGTATCATTTCAACGAAGCGGCGAACACACTCTACCAATTCACCTGGGGCACCTTCTGCGATTGGTATCTCGAATTCGCCAAACCGCTGCTCGACGGCGAAGACGAGGGCGTGAAGGTGGAAACCCGGTCTACGGCTGCCTTTGTATTGGATCAGACGCTGAAGCTTCTGCATCCATTCATGCCCTTTATTAGCGAGGAATTGTGGGAACAATTGGCTGCGGACGGTGCCAGTCGAGAGACACCGCTGATCACGGCCGACTGGCCGCAACTCGATGGGGCGCTGATCGACCAGGCGGCGGCCGCTGAAATGCGCTGGGTGATTGGTCTGGTACAGGGTGTCCGGTCGGTGCGCTCAGAAATGAACGTGCCGGCCGCCGCGAGGATGCCGTTAATGTTGCTGGGCGCGTCGGAACAGAATCAAGCGCGGCTTGCGGCGCATCGGGATTTGATCATGCGCCTGGCCCGGCTCGAGTCGATTGAGACCGGTCCTGCGGGCGCTGTTCCGGCAGGCTCGGTGCAGCTCGTTCATGATGAGGCGATTGCGGCGCTGCCGGTCGCCGAGCTTGTCGATCTTGCGCAGGAAAAGTCGCGGCTCGAGCGGGAGGTTGCGCGCGCTGAGGATGAAATCAGCAAGCTTGAGAAGAAGCTTGCGAACAAGAACTTCATCAGCAAAGCCCCGGCCGAGGTGATTGAGGATCAACGTGAGTATTTGAGCCAAGCTCAGGCCCAGCGCGCGAAGCTTGGGGAGGCGCTGGAGCGGTTGGCTGGCGTGTAAGCGTCTAGCTGCCGCCGTTGCTCGTTGGCTTGCTCGGCCAAGCCTCAAGGTTGCCCGGCCAACATCAGCCCGAGCAGGGTATCGCCGGATTTTATGGCGTCAGTCTTGGTCCCAGTTCGGCACCGGCGCGAGTTCGACGAGCCTGCGGTTGCAGGCGAGGGCGGTGATCTCTGCCACATCGGGCGCACTCAGGTAGAAATCGAAGATCTCGAAGTTTTGCTTCGCATGACGTTTGCCACGCGCCTTTGGGATTGCGGCGACACAGAATTGATCGATCAACCATCTCAGCGTCACCTGCGCCGGCGATTTGCCGTACTTCTTGGCGATGCGGCCCAGCGTCTTGTCCTTGGCGACTTGGCCCACGGCCAACGGGCTATAGGCGGTTAGCATCATATCGTGCTGGTGGCAGAACTTGAGCACCGAGCGCTGCGAGAGAAACGGGTGGTATTCAACCTGATTCGCAAACAGATCTGCACCGTGCACCTCGACCGCCTCTTGCATCAATGCGACGGGAAAGTTACTGACGCCGACGCGCTGCGTCTGACCTTCTTCCTTGGCCTGTGTCAGCGCGTCCAGCGTCTCACCGAGAGGTATCTCCGGGTTCGGCCAATGGACGAGCAACAGGTTTACATGGTCGGTCTGTAACCGCTCGAGGCTCTGCTCGACCGACTGCCGCAGCGCCTGGGGTGCGAGCTCACCGCGCCCGATCTTGGTCGTCAGGAAGATGTTGCGACGCGGGATGCCGGAGGCCGCGAGCACGCGGCCAACCACTTCCTCGTTTCGATACATCTGGGCGGTGTCGATGTGCCGGTAGCCGAGTTCCAAGGCGTAGGT
>CAZCVU010000626.1:0-1828 GCA_964501745.1 uncultured Flavobacteriales bacterium
TCAAGGATGGGTATCCCGAGTTCAAGATGGCCACCCTGAAGCAACTCGGTTGGGATGGTGATCTAACCGCCGAGGAGCGGGCGGCGATCGAGAAGGTGGCCGGTGACAAGACCAACTGGAAAGTCGACCTATCGGGCGGCATCCAGCGGGTTGCGATCAAGCACGGCTGTGCGCCCTTCGGCAACGCCAAGGCGCGGACGGTGGTGTGGCCGTTCCCGGACCCGATCCCGTTGCATCGCGAGCCTCTCTATACGCCGCGGCGTGATCTGCTGCCGAAATACGAGACCTATTCGGACCGGCAGATGTATCGTCTCCCGACCTTCTACGCGTCGATCCAAAAGAAGGACGTGTCGAAGGAGTATCCGATCATCATGACCTCCGGTCGGCTGGTCGAATACGAGGGTGGCGGCGACGAGTCGCGGTCGAACCCGTGGCTGGCCGAACTGCAACAGGACATGTTCGTCGAAATCAATCCCTTCAATGCCAACACCCTTGGCATCCGGGACGGCGAGATGGTCTGGGTCGAGGGTGCGGAAGGTGCCAAGGTCAAGGTGATGGCCATGGTAACCGAACGCGTCGGCCGCGATGTCGTGTTCATGCCGTTCCACTTCGCCGGACATTTCCAGGGCAAGGATCTACGGGGCAAGTATCCCGCGACGTCGGATCCCTACGTCCTCGGCGAGGCGGCCAACACGGCCTTCACCTATGGCTATGACTCGGTGACGAATATGCAGGAAAGCAAGGTCACCCTGTGTAAAGTCTCGAAAGCGTAAGGAGCAAAGAAATGGCACGAATGAGATTCCTTTGCGACGCCGAGCGCTGCATCGAGTGCAATGCCTGCGTCACCGCGTGCAAGAACGAGCACGAGGTGCCTTGGGGCGTCAATCGGCGGCGTGTCGTCACGATCAACGACGGCAGGCCGGGCGAGCGGTCGATCTCGGTCGCCTGCATGCACTGTTCCGACCCGCCTTGCATGGCGGTCTGTCCGGTGGATTGTTTCTACCAGACGGATGAAGGCGTGGTGCTGCATTCGAAGGACCTTTGCATTGGTTGCGGGTATTGCTTTTATGCATGCCCGTTCGGTGCGCCGCAGTATCCGCAGGCGGGCAACTACGGCAGCCGGGGCAAGATGGACAAGTGTACCTTCTGCGCCGGTGGTCCGGAGAACGACCATAGCTCCGCCGAGTTCCAGAAATACGGTCGCAATCGTCTGGCCGAGGGCAAACTTCCGCTTTGCGCGGAAATGTGCTCGACCAAGGCGCTGCTGTCCGGTGATGGGGACCAGGTCGCGAATATCTATCGCGAGCGTGTCGTGGCACGGGGCTTCGGTTCCGGCGCCTGGGGCTGGGGCACCGCCTATCAGTTGAAATCCGGCAGCTAATCGCGTCGGAATTCGTTGCGTGAAAAGGGGCGGCCTCGACCGGGGCCCCCCTTTTTGCAAATTCGAGGCGGTTCGCCGGCGGTGATTTTGCCGCCGGGGCGGAGGAGAACCGAAATGAATAGAACCCCGTTACGTCGATTGGCGATGGGTGGCATTGGGATATTGCTCGCCGGTTCAGCGCTGCTCGGCTGTCGCCAGGACGAGCAAAACCGCATTCTGGCCTATGAAAAAGGAAAGTATCTCGGCAAGGCGGACCAGAAATTATCGAGCGAAGGTGTCAACCGACTTCGCTTGCGGGTCGCCAATCAACGCGCGAGATAGGCCTGGGAGGAACGATGATGAGAGGAAGGAAAATGACGTCGATGTATGGCGGAAGGATTCTTGTTTTGCTCGCTTTCGTTCTGGCTCTGGCCGTGGGCGTCGTCTCGACCCCCGATATGGGATCCC
>CAZCVU010000627.1:0-1825 GCA_964501745.1 uncultured Flavobacteriales bacterium
GGCGACCCAACGCATCGGACCGCGACCACGACAAAACTCGTCCCGGAAGAGGAGCGGCACGAAGCCTGGAATATCGAAGGCGTTGTCGACGCCCGCGGTTACCGCCTGGGCGCGATTGTAATTGCCATATTCGAAGGCAACAGCACCTTTGCGCTGGAACTCAAGCAGCGCCTGAACGTGGACGGCAATGGAAGCGAGGACTTCGCGAAGATAGCTTTCCTGATCGTCCTCGCGCAGAGATTCCGCCTCTTCCAAAGAGTACCCCCGAGGTATGTAGCCGTAGAGGAGATCGTGAGCCGCGGTCTGATCGGTCACGACATCGGGTTTCAGTCCGAGCTCAAGAAGGCGCGGCATGGCGTCGGCCGCGTTGGCGTGCAAAGCGATGGAGACCGCATCACCGCGGCTCGCCGCCTCCGTGGCGCGCTCGAGCGCGTCTTCGCACGTCTCGACGCAGGACTGGCAGAAGCCCAACTCTATCCGCCGCTCGATACGACGACGGTCCACCTCGACGACGAGCGCCACGCCATCATTAAGGGTGATCGCCAGAGGCTGCGCGCCGCCGGTCGCGCCGAGCCCGGCTGTGAGCACGATGCGCCCCTTCAGGCTTCCGCCGAAGAATTTTTGCCCACAGAGGCCATAGGTAACATCCGTGTTCAGCATCATTCCCTGCAACCCGATAAAGCCCCAATCCCCGGCCTTGTATTGACCGAACATCGTGAGGCCCTTCTTCTCGAGCGCCCGGAAGTTCTCCCAAGTGGCCCAACGTGGCACCAGATGCGTGTTTGCGGTGATGACGCGGGGGCTTTCAGGTCGCATCCGAATAATGCCGACCGGCTTGCCGGACTGGACGATCAGTGTCTCGTCGCTTTCCAGAGCCTTGAGGCAGTCGACGATTTGCCAAAAGCTGTCCCAGTTCCGCGCTGCCTTTCCCTGGCCGCCATAGATGACCAGGTTCTCGGGGTCTTCCCCATTTTGAACCGTATTTTCGAGCATCCTGAGAATGCTCTCCTGCATCCATCCCTTGCACCGGAGCTGCAGTCCGGTCTGGACGGACACCTTGCGGGGTTTCTGATCTTTGACACGATCGTGTTTCATGAGAATTCCTCGTCCTGTTGCGAGTGCCAGCGCTCAGTGTCGCAGGCAACCAGAATGGTTGTGTGCCGACACGATCGCTCCGTCCTTGACGACGGTCGCCACGTGGTCGACGCCGAAATGGTAGACGAGATGCTCGTAGGTAGGGGCAGCCCAGATCACGCAGTCGGCGCGCTTGCCGACGACGAGCGATCCGACCGTGTCCTCGCGCGCGACGGCGCGGGCGCCGGTCAATGTGGCCGCGCGAATAACCTCGTCGGGTCGCATGCGCGTGCGAACACAGGCTATAGTCATGATCAACGGCAGGTTTTCGGTCATACAGGAACCGGGGCTGTAGTCGGTCGCCAGAGCGACATCAACGCCGCTATCGATGAGCCTCCGAGCCGGCGGCCACCGGTCGAGCCCGAGGAAGAAATTCACCCCGGGCGTAAGCACCGCGACCACGTCCGAGGCGGCAAGGTTACGTTCGAGTTCGGGCGTGATGTAGTCGAGATGGTCCACGGAGCAAGCCGCCAAATCGACGGCAACAGCGGTACCGCCGGAAAACGAAAACTGCTCCGCGTGCACTTTGAGTCGCAGCCCGTGCTCTTGGGCGCTCTTCAGTATTGCGTTCGTCTCGCTGGCCGAAAACGCGATCTCGTCGCAAAACACGTCGCAAAAAACCGCAAGCTCCTTGCACGCCACCTCGGGAATCATTTCTTGGATAATTAGCTCTACATAATCGGCCCGACGG
>CAZCVU010000628.1:0-1797 GCA_964501745.1 uncultured Flavobacteriales bacterium
AGCCTTTGGTCGGGCGCCTATTACGTGGACGACGGAGGGGCAAGTGGCAACGAGGCGTTGGGCGGAGAGTTCGAACTCCAGGATCCGCGAGGACCGGCGGCGATCATGTACGCACCGGTGCTGGCGCCGAAAGTGCCGGGCGGCCTCTCGACAGGAGCCTCGGAGTTGATCCGGCCGGAAACCGGATCGATGCTCCTCTTTCCGGCATGGCTAAGCCACTCGGTGCGGCCTTACAAAGGCGATGGCGTACGAATTTCTGTAGCATTCAACCTGAGTTTGTAGGCGATGGCACGGCTGGGGATCATTGGCGGAGGCGCATGGGGAACGGCCCTTGCCTGCGTCGCACAGCGGGCAGGCGGGCAGGCCGTTTTGTGGGCCCGCGAAGCCGACGTCGCAGACGCCGTCAACGCCGGCCGCGGCAATCCAATCTTCCTTCCCGGCGCCGAACTGGAGCCCGGCATCACAGCAACCACCGATATTGCAGAAGCGCTCGATGGCATCGATGCAGCACTTGTAGTGGCACCGGCACAGCATCTACGCGCCGTTGCATCCAACATGGCCGCATTCATAGCCTCCGATGTCCCGATTGTGATTTGCAGCAAGGGCATCGAGCAGGAGAGCTGTGCGCTGATGTCGGAAGTGATTGCCGAGGCGCTGCCCGAGTCACCCGTCGCCGTACTGTCGGGTCCAACCTTCGCTACGGAGGTTGTTCGCGATCTCCCGACAGCCGTGACGCTTGCGGCGGAGCAGATGCAAATCGGCGAGCAGATTGTGGCAGCGATCGGAACGCCGCGTTTTCGGACCTATCTGTCGAACGACCCGGTGGGCGCCCAGATTGGCGGCGCCGTCAAGAATGTTCTGGCAATCGCCTGCGGCATCGTCGCCGGACGACAACTGGGCGACAACGCACGGGCGGCGCTGATCACGCGCGGACTGGCAGAGGTGATTAGGCTCGGTGTTGCGAAAGGCGCCCAGCCGGCAACGCTTATGGGGCTCTCAGGACTGGGTGACCTGACGCTTACTTGTACGGGGCCGCAATCCCGTAACATGTCACTCGGACAAGCGCTCGGCGAGGGTCGTAGGCTTGAGGAGTTACTGGCGGAGCGCTCCTCGGTGACCGAAGGTGTCTTTACGGCCGCAGCGGTACGTGTTCTGGCCGAGAGGCTTGGTATCGATCTGCCGATCTGCGCCGCCGTCGACGATGTGATCAATCGCGGCGCTGACCTCGACGAAACAATTGCCGGACTGCTGGCCCGCCCCTTCACGAGCGAGGACCTTTCGACATAAAGGTTTGGCAGACGCTAGACTGGATCGGCTGGCGGTGATCGCATAGTCTCCGCGTGCCGGAGTTCATCCGTTAGCTGTCGGGAGACAAACAAAGATGTTGTTTGCAATTCATGCCCTCGATGCACCTGGTTCGCTCGACAAGCGCCTGGCATTGCGTCCCGATCACCGTGAGTATCTTGCCGGCATCCGTGACCAAACAGCATTTTCCGGACCGCTGATCACTGACGATGGCGAGACCATGGTCGGCAGTCTGATGGTGATGGATTTTCCCGACCGCGCGGCGGTCGAAGCGTGGCTCGTAGACGAGCCCTACAACCGGGGCGGCCTGTTCGCGAGTGTCGCGATCTATGCCTACAATGGTGCACCGGGTCCGTTCCAATCCGAGTGAGGATGCATCGTGGCGTACTGGCTGTTCAAGTCTGAACCAGAAACCTGGTCGTGGGAAGATCAGGTTCGCGACGGCACCGCGGAATGGGACGGCGTTCGCAACCATCAAGCCGCCAACAACAT
>CAZCVU010000629.1:0-1786 GCA_964501745.1 uncultured Flavobacteriales bacterium
ATCCTGGAGATGGTGCTGGATGAGGACTCGATCTTCGAGATCGGCCGCCGCAACGGCCCGTCGGCGATCACCTGCCTGGCGCGCCTCGATGGCTACGTCGTCGGCGTGATGGCGAACGACCCGGCGGCCGCCGGCGGCGCCATGAGCCGGACCAGCGCCCAGAAGGTGGAGAAGTTCGTCGACCTCTGCGACACCTTCCACATACCCGTAGTCAACTTCGTCGACGTGCCGGGCGTCATGCCCGGTCAGGCGGCGGAGAAGGCGGGGACCTTGCGCGCCGTGATGAGGACCCTCGGCGCCATCGAGCAGAGCCGGACGCCGTGGTGCTCGATCATCGTCCGCCGCGCCTTCGGCCTCGCCGGCGGCATGCACGGGCGCAAGCGCTCGATCAACCTGCGCTTCGCCTGGCCGTCCGCCACCTGGGGCTCGATCCCCCTCGAGGGCGGCATCCGGGCGGCGCATCGCAAGGACATCGAGGGTGCTGCGGACCCGGACGCCCGCCTCGCCGAGCTCGAGGCCCACTACGCCCGCTTCACCTCGCCCTTCCGCACGGCCGAGAAGTTCGGCATCGTCGACATCATCGACCCCCGCGACACGCGGCCGCTGCTCTGCGACTGGATCGAGGAGGCGCACGCCCTCACCGAGACCCAGCTCGGCGAGGTGGCGCGCACCATGCGGCCTTGAGGCGGTAGGTGCGGCTTCCCTGGAACCGGCTTTGGAAGCCGGGGCGGCGGCTGGGGCGGCCGGGAGCGGGATCGCTCCAGAACGCCTTGACCATCATCAATGCACCCGATCTTCCCGCGGCGTAGCGTCCTCGGCCAGTTGCAGGAGGTTTTGGCATGAATGCATTTCTCTCCTCACTGCCGTACCTGGTCGGCGTCAGCGCCGCGGCGACGGCGATCGTGCTCTTCGTCGGCGTCTTCACCATGGGCGCGGGAAGCGAGTTCCACGACAAGTACTCGAACGTCATGATGCGCTGGAGCAACTGGCGACAGCCCGCCGACGATAAGCAAGGCGATACACTGGAGAAGGTCGTAGATGGCTTTGAGGACTCGGTGAATGCGCTCATTTCGAAAGTAGATGCCATTGAAGTCGATTCTGGTGTGTTCTCCGACAAATTCGGGGCAGCAGCCGGAACACTGCAGAACGTCCTGGAGCAGATTGGCCAACGCTCGGAAGCAGAACAGCAAGCCGCGGCCGAATTGCAGAAGCTGATTGGTACATTGAACGAACTGACCGGCGGTCAGTTGCAAAGTAACCTTCAATCTGCAGTCGCTGGCATAGAAGGGATATCTCAAGAGTTGCAGTCTGCTTCTGGCTCCATACGGGAAGTTCATGACAGTATTGGTAGCATTGTCGAGGAGTTGTCAGAGGCCCGAATCAATAGCGTCGAAGATGTGCAGTTAATGGTGCAAAGACTTAGTGAGTCTGTTGAACTGGCGCAGGCTTCAACTCGGGAGATCCAAATCGGTCTCTTAGACACCGTAAGGGCTCTGCGGTCGGAAGTTCAGCAGTAGATGAGATTTGGAGAAGGTCGAAACGCGCTGCGAGATATCGACCGAGTCTATCGGCGCGGGCTAGTTCTCGGTCTCAACGTCGCAGAAATCTTTCTTCTGCTTCTTTTCTTGCTCCTCCTGGCCGTCGCAGCAGCCTCGATGCTCCGGGAAGCCGAAAAACGAGAGTTGGAAAAACAAAATTCGGATCTTCGCGGGCGGCTTGAAGATGCCCAAAAGGAAATTGATGGGCTTGCGGCCATAAAGAAGGAACTCGAACGAGGTGGCATCTC
>CAZCVU010000630.1:0-1786 GCA_964501745.1 uncultured Flavobacteriales bacterium
TCGACAACATGCCGCCGGTGCCGCAAGCCGGATCGTAAATAGTGCGGATGACGCCGGGCCGGTAAGTACCTCACTGTCCTCGACGAACAAAAGGTCCACCATCAGGCGGATAACCTCGCGCGGGGTGAAATGTTCACCCGCCGTTTCGTTGGATTGCTCGGAGAAACGCCGGATCAATTCCTCGAACATCAACCCCATGTCGTGGTTGCTGACGGCATCTGGGTGCAGGTCGACAGTGCAGAAGCGCTCGACAATTTGGTAGAGCAGATGGGCACCCTCCAGCCGGTCGATCTGCTCCAAGAATCGGAAGTGGTTGACGAAGATATCCTCGATTCCCGCAGGGAAACCGGCGACGTAGTTCTTCAGATTAGCGGCGACATTGTCGGGGTCTGCCAGTAGCTTGGGCAAGGTGTATTGGCTAAGGTTGTGAAAGCTATACCGCGTCACTTCATTGAAGATGGCCTCGCGCATCTTCGGATCGACATTTTCAGGAAGATCCGCAGCCCGCTTCAGCACGGCATCTTTGGTCGGTTCCAGAACGCAGTCGAGCCGCCGCAGCACAGTGAACGGTAGGACAACCTGGCCGTACTCATAGGCCTTGAAGTCGCCGCGCAGCCGATCCGCCACCGACCAGATGAAGGCAACCGCGTCCTGGTGACTGTTCATCCAGAATTCTCCTCGTGGGAACTCTATAGGTGGTCAGCGCCCACCACAACTACCGAGCGATGATTTTCTCGTACTAATTGCGTCGCAACAGTTGGCGCGTTAGTCGGCTGTTATCACCGCCCCTTGTAATCCCCCTTGCGCCGCTCACTAAACGCGTTGATGCCTTCCATATAGTCCTCGGTCCAGCGCAGCTTCTCGTAGGAATGCCCCTCGACCTCGAGCGCCACCTTGAGCGACGTATCGGGTGCCGCGTTCAAGACCCGTTTGAGGGCGCGGAGCGATATCGGCGCGAGGGCGTTGAGTTTTTCGGCGTAGTCGTGGATCAGGTCCTGCAGCGCCTCGGCGTCGGCTGCTACCTGAGTGATGAGGCCGACGTCTTTGGCCTCGGCTGCCGGCAGGCGTTTGCCTAGCATGACGATGTCCTTGGCCTTCGTCAGGCCGATCATGCGGACGATGCGGACGCTGCCGCCGGAGCCGGGCATTTGGCCGATGGTGACTTCGGGGAGGCCGACTACCGAATCCTCGGTGGCGAAGCGGAAGTCGCAGGCGAGGGACAATTCAAAGCCGACGCCCAGGGCGTATTTTTCTATGGCTGCGATGACCGGCTTGGAGCAGCGTTCGGGGGCGCCGATATTGTCGGCGAGGTCGGACATCTTGTTTTTGGGGATTTCGGGGAAGCGCTTGACGTCACCGCCCGAGCTGAAGACGCCGTTTGCGCCGCGGATCACGACCACGCCGACCTCGTCGTCCTCGTCAAAGGCCTCGATGATGGCGCGGATCTGGGCCCGGCCCTTGAAGGAGACGACGTTCAGGGGCTCGCGGTCGAGAATCAGGTACCCGATCTTGCGCTCCGTATCGACCTCGATCCGCAGGCCGTCGAGGTCTCGCAGGATTTCGCTGCGTTGCTTCGCGTAGTCTTTGTTCATTTTCGGCTGTGCTCCGCTTAATATTGGACCCTCACCGGGCGTGCGCATCCGCGCACTTGGCGGCCGCCTCAATGGCGACTTGATACTAAAAACCGCAAAATATCCCCGCCGGGCGTGCGCATCCGCGCACTTGGCGGCCGCCTCAATGGCGGCTTGATACCAAAAACCGCAAAATATCCTCGCCGGGCGTGCGC
>CAZCVU010000631.1:0-1783 GCA_964501745.1 uncultured Flavobacteriales bacterium
GTCTCGGATCGGGACTTCGCTCTCGAGTTCCTGTCTGCCGCGGCGATCTGCGCCACCCACCTGTCGCGCCTCGGCGAGGAGATCGTGCTGTGGTGTTCCGCCCGGTTCGGCTTTGCACACCTATCCGACGCCTTAACCACCGGCAGCTCGATTATGCCGCAAAAGCGCAATCCCGACGCCGCCGAACTGGTGCGCGCCAAGACCGGCCGCGTCATCGGCGCACTCGCCACCCTACTGACGGTAATGAAGGGGCTGCCGCTGACCTATTCCAAGGACATGCAGGAGGACAAGGAGCCAGTGTTCGACGCCGCCCAGACCATGGCGCTATCGATCGTGGCGATGACCGGCATGGTGACGGATCTGACTTTCGACCGCGCAGCACTGCGCCAGGCGGCGGGGGAGGCCCACAGCACCGCCACCGATCTCGCTGACTGGTTGGTGCGGGCGCTGGATCTGCCGTTCCGGCGCGCCCATCACGTCGCCGGCAAGCTGGTTAGGATGGCCGACGAAAAAAACTGCAAGCTGGCAGAACTAGCGCTATCCGACATGCAGGACGTCGAACCCACCATCGGTAAAGAGGTCTTCGCCGTACTCAGCATCGACAATTCGGTGGCGAGCCGCATCAGTTTTGGCGGCACCGCGCCCGACAAAGTGCGTGCCGCCGCCGCACAGGCGAGGAAAAGGTTCTTGTGATCCGGCAAATTGTCATAACGATCCTCGCACTGGCTCTGGCGGCTTCGATCCCGGCTTGCGGCAAGAAGGGCGATCTTGAACCGCCACCCAGCAAGAAGAGCGAGTATCCGAGGATCTATCCGCGATGAACCATTTCGAATACCGCGATGGAGAACTATTTGCCGAGGATGTCGCTATCGCCGACATCGCACGCGAAGCGGGCACGCCATTTTATTGCTATTCGGCAGCAACCCTGGTGCACCATTATCAGGTCTTTGCCGACGCCTTCGATGGACTCGAAGCGCTGGTCTGCTATGCGGTCAAGGCGAACTCGAACCTTGCCGTCATCTGCACACTGGGCGATCTCGGCGCCGGCGCTGACGTGGTGTCAGAGGGCGAACTGCGCCGCGCACTGATGGCCGGTATCCCGGCACAGAAGATCGTGTTTTCCGGCGTCGGCAAGACCCGTGCTGAGATGTCCTATGCGCTGGAAACCGGCATTTGGCAGTTCAACGTGGAATCAGAGTCGGAGTTGGAGGCGCTCGACGAGGTCGCGCAGTCGAAAGGCGTGCGAGCACCGGTTGCACTACGCATCAATCCCGATGTGGACGCTGGCACCCATGACAAAATCGCAACCGGGCGCAAGGAAGACAAGTTCGGCATAGACATCGACCTAGCCGCGCCAGTTTATGCCCGCGCCGCCGCCATGACCGGAATCGAACCCAAGGGTCTTGCCGTCCATATCGGCTCACAGCTTACTTCCCTAGATCCCTTCCACGATGCTTTCGGACATGTTGCAAGCCTCGCGCGGTCGTTGCGCGCAGACGGTTTCGATGTCAGTCGCATCGATCTCGGCGGCGGGCTTGGCATCATATACCAGGACGAGAAACCACCGCACCCAGACGATTACGCTGCCATGGTGCATGATGTCATGGGCGGACTGGGCGTCGAGCTGATGTTCGAGCCGGGGCGGTTATTGGTTGGCAATGCGGGTGTGCTGGTAACACGGACGCTGTACGTAAAGCAGAAACGGACCCGGCGCTTCGTCATCGTCGACGCGGCGATGAACGATTTTCTGCGGCCCACCCTGTACGATGCTCGGCATAACGTT
>CAZCVU010000632.1:0-1780 GCA_964501745.1 uncultured Flavobacteriales bacterium
TTGGGCCAGGGTAACGACGAGCCCAGCGATTAAGCCGGCCACCAGGCCGGCTACAAGGACGCCTCTAACCATTCCGACCCTAGTGGCAGGGGAAGGTGAACGCGTGGCGTACGTCGTGGGCCGCGTTGTGCAGCGTTTCTGAATTGGCAAGTCCGACGCCGATCACAAGAAACGTGCCGAGGAGCGCGGCGATGAACGCGGCAGTTAGCCGGTTTGTGTCGCTGCGGGTTGCAATACTGTTCTCAAACGATTGACTGCGTGACATTTCACCCTCCGTGCGCGTCATGCAACTTGTTGCTCCCTTACCACGCCGCATCAGACGGCGCAGAAGGACGGTGGCTGGTCTCCTGACTTGCGGACCTATGTAGCTGTCCAGACCTTCCCAGGACGTCGCCCCGGTGGCACGATGGACAGTCATTTCCGCTCACAGTTGCGGGGGCAGTCGCGGATTGGGCCAAACTACCGAACTCTTGCACAAATAGCCGGGCCGCACCGCGTTCCCATTTGATCTCAAACTGAGAGAACCACCGTCGCAGGCAAGCATAGGGTCCGCAATCAGCAGGGTCAACGGTCAACCGGGCTGTTATTGGCCGCTCTGGGTGACAAGGGGTCTTAGGACGCTTGGTCGACATATGCGCCGATTGTCTCCGCCATGCGCGACGGGTCAATCCCGTGCGGAAACATCGTGAGAAACTCGCCGCCACGGCCCATCAGATAGACGAACGACGAATGGTCCATCAGGTACTCGGTGGCCTGCGGATCTTCGACTTTGGCATAGAAGACTCTGTAAAGACGCGCCGCCCGCTCGATTTGCTCCGTTGTGCCGGTAAGTCCGACCAGCCGCGGGTGAAAATGAGCGACATATTGTGAGATGTATTCGACGGTGTCCCGTTCGGGGTCAATAGTGATGAAAAGGGGCCGCACCGAACCTGCTTTGTCACCGAGTTCGTCGAGTGCAAGCGCTACATTCTGTAACTCGGTTGGACAAATGTCGGGGCAGTAAGTGTAACCGAAGAATACCAGTAGAAATTCGCCCCGATAGTTGGCGTCGGTAACCGCCTTGCCGGTGTGATCGACCAGTTCAAATGGGCCACCTACCTCGACCAGAGGCTGAAAGCCCGCGCGACCGTCCTGACCTGGCATAACCGCTACTTGGGTCAGCTGATACCAGGCAATAATCGCCGCGGTCGCGATCGCTATCAGGGCGGCGACGATTGCGCTGATCATTGCGGGCGAAAGTGGTGGTCGCATGATGGGCGGTCGTTAGGGGGCTAAACGAAGGACTTGATATAGAGTGTTGCGGGCGTATTTCGAGGGGACATATCGACGCATAATAGTGATTCGGTGGTTTTCTTGGCGCGGCGGGTCGAATTTGCGGCGACGAGAGGAGTGGCGAGCGGGCGATACGCGCGAGGAGGAAATGGCGACGCCTCTCGATGCACATCCGGTCATTGCCTAATTCCTGCCACAACAGCAGGCGATTTTGGCCCACTGCGCGTTACTGCTAAACTTTCATGAGGAGGAGGCCAGCGTCATGCGTCAGACAATTGCCCTCGTCGATGATGACCGGAATATTCTGACATCGGTTTCGATGACCCTGGAATCCGAGGGTTATCAAGTGCGGACGTACATCGACGGTGAGGACGCGCTGCGCGGCATGTCTCAACAGCCAGTCGACCTCGCGATTCTCGACATCAAGATGCCGCGTATGGACGGAATGGAGTTGCTGCAACGACTCCGCCGGACGAGTAGCGTGCCCGTGATCTTCCTCACCTCCAAG
>CAZCVU010000633.1:0-426 GCA_964501745.1 uncultured Flavobacteriales bacterium
GACTACCACCTCCTTTACGTTATGGAGACTCCCAAAGAGGGCCTCATCACCTTCAACGATAAAACGCACCCGGCCGAGGAAGGTGCGGGCCTGCTGCTCGCGCCGGGCGAAGCGGCACTGTTCGAAGCATCCGGGTCGGATCTGGAATTGCTGCACATGGTAACGCCGAAGCCGCCCGCCGCCGTCGAAGACGGGTTGCCCGGGGGGCCGGGATATTTTTTCAATCGGAAGACGCTCCGCGCGCTAAGTGACGCCAGCGGCGGCCGCGTACGTCGTTTCTGCGCCGAATCCACTGTCAGGTTGCTCGATGGCAACAGGCTCACGCCGACCAATGCCATTCAAGCGGGCGAGATGCACTATCACGAAGGCGGTTCGTCGCCCTATCATGCCCATGTCGCAACCAGCGCCAACCCGGACGGTGCTGCT
>CAZCVU010000633.1:436-1008 GCA_964501745.1 uncultured Flavobacteriales bacterium
AGGGTCGCGGCGTGGTCGAGGTCGGGGATACTTCCCAGGAAATCGAACCCGGCACGCTGGTTTATTTCCCGCCGGGTGTTCCCCATCGTCTTTCCGCCCACGGTGGTGCGCTCGACTATTTCGAGATGCAGGCTTGGCGGAGCTTTAAGACGAACATACTGAGTGAGGAGGAGCTTGGGCTCAGATGGTATTACGAACCCGAGACTGAGGGTGCAGAGCCGGTGGAGTGGGACCAGAGCTGAGGAAACAGTCCGCCGAATTTGCCGGGCGGTTTAAATTGGCCGGCTGGCTGACCCGAGGCGTAGCGATATTCTGGTATGTGAGAAGCCGCACCTTTCTTGTAATACATGATGCCGGTCAACATATCGTCCATGTTGGTCAATTCCTTGCTGACAAAAAACACCCGTTCCCGTCCGGGCACCGTCGAGAGCAATCTCGGCAGCTCGTCCTGGAGAAAAATATAGGCCATTCCCATCACAGCATTTGAGGTATTGAAAAATCTACAAAATCAGTCCCTGTTGTCGACACGCTTGTTGAATGCGCGAACCTCGACACTTTGCCAGAGATCGGCT
>CAZCVU010000633.1:1018-1773 GCA_964501745.1 uncultured Flavobacteriales bacterium
GCAGCGGATCGTTTCCCTGGAATTCCTCAACCGATGCACGGTTTTCGGCATCTACCAAGAAAAGACTACCCACAATCCTTTCGCCGTCATCCGACACCAAAGGCCCCGAAATGACGATCTTTATTGGGTTCGAGGAAAGATATTCGATATGAGCCGACATTGCCTGTTTGCGTTTTTCCTCCACGCCCGGTTTGTCGATACACATTATTGCAAACAGCATAAAAAAAACTCCGTTCTGATCCCTATACCCAGGCTACTTTTTCGTTCCCGTCAAGCTGGGAATTCTGGAGGCAGCGCGCCTTCCGCCGCACGGACAGTGCGTTCCGCGACCCGTTCTATCAAGTCGAAGGTATCCTCAATGTAATCCTGATCAATGGCGCGGGTGATAAAGACGATACGCGTGCGCCTGTCCTCGCTGGGCCAATCCGCCAGCCAATCGAGGGAATGGAATATCTGTTGTGCGCCTTGGATCACGGCGGGTCTCTCTGGTCGCTCTAGTACATGGACTATTCCCTTGACGCGCAAAAGATCAGGGCCGGCTTCGCGGGTCAAACCTTCCAAAAACAACCGCAGCATATCGAGCGTGACGGGATGCTCGCGCACCAGGCAAAAAGACTTGATGTCGGAATCATGGGCATGAGACGTGGGTGCCGCGTGGCCGTGAGCCCGATAGTAGGACAGGGTATCCCCATCTAGCTCAGCCGATTCCATGGGAAGTGCTCCGCTCTCATCGATCGGTGGATCTTCCTGATAAG
>CAZCVU010000634.1:0-1765 GCA_964501745.1 uncultured Flavobacteriales bacterium
TACCTATACCGGACATCCCGTCGCCGCAGCCGTGGCGCTTGAGACACTCAAGATTTACGAAGAGCGCGACATCATCAGCCATGTACGCACGGTTGCACCTGCGTTGCAGGATGGTCTGCGCGCCCTGGCAGATCGTTCCTATGTTGGTGAGGTGCGGGGAATCGGACTTGTCGCGGCGGTTGAGTTGGTAAGAGACAAGAGTACGCGCGAAAACTTCGACCCTGCGTTGGGCCTTGGCGCCTATCTCGCGGGGCGCGCGCAGGAACACGGCGTTCTGCTGCGACCGCTCGGTGGAGATGCGGTTGCATTCTCGCCGCCGCTTGTTATTACAGCCGATGAAATCGGCGAATTGGTGGACCGGTTTGCCAAGGCGCTTGACGATACCATCGCCTATATCGATGGCGAGGGGCTGGCTGACGCAAACTAACGGGTCATTGCCCCCAAATGGCAGGGCTTGATACCTCTGGCAGATATGCCGTAGTCATATGCGGTCTAATGCGAGGCTGGTTTATAGCCTCGCGGCACTAGCACGTGGAAGAATTAGGATGTCGCATGGATTTTGACCGATACTTTGCCGATGCGTTGGCCGCGCTGAAGACCGAGGGCCGGTATCGGGTATTCGCCGACCTTGAACGCAAGGCTGGCGATTTTCCGCATGCGACCTGCCATGACGGCGCGGCCGATGATGAAGTGACGGTATGGTGTTCCAACGACTATTTGGGGATGGGGCAGCATTCCGAGGTCCTGAGTGCCATGGAACGGGCGCTCAGGGAATGCGGCGCCGGAGCGGGCGGTACGCGCAATATATCCGGGACAAACCACTACCATGTTCTGCTCGAGCGGGAGCTTTCGGATTTGCACGGTACCGAAGCCGCGCTTTTGTTCACCTCGGGCTACGTCGCCAACATGACGGCGCTCTCTACCCTCGGCGGCAAGATTCCAGGCTGCATCATCTATTCCGACGCGTCGAACCATAACTCGATGATCGAGGGCATCCGCAACAGCCGGGCGGAAAAGCGCATCTTTCGGCACAATGATGCTGCCGATCTCGACCGGTTGCTGGCAGCGGATGACCGCGAACGGCCAAAACTTGTGGTCTTCGAGTCCGTCTATTCCATGGATGGCGACATCGCCCCTATCGCCGACATCGTCGAAGTGGCCGAGCGTCACGGAGCGATGACCTTTCTCGACGAAGTACATGCGGTCGGTTTATACGGGCCGCGCGGCGGCGGCGTGGCCGAGCGCGACAAGGTGGCCGATCGGGTGACGGTCATTCAGGGTACATTGGGTAAAGCGTTCGGCGTGGTTGGCGGCTACATTGCAGCGTCAACGGATCTGGTCGATTTTGTGCGATCCTACGGTGATGGCTTTATCTTCACGACGGCATTGCCGCCGGCGATCGCTGCCGGAGCGTTGGCCAGCGTGCGTCATCTCAAGGCCTACGAAGGCGAACGTCTGCGTCATCAGGAGCGCGCTGCAAAACTGAAGGATATGCTTGCGGCGGCCGGCATTCCTATAATTCCGTCCGAAAGCCATATCGTGCCGGTGCTGGTCGGCGATGCGCGACGCTGCAAGCAGGCGAGCGACGAACTGCTGGCGCAGCACCGTATCTACATTCAGCCGATAAACTATCCGACGGTGCCGCGCGGAACCGAGCGCCTGAGGATCACCCCTTCGCCGTTACACGACGATGCGATGATGGAAAAGCTCGTCGCGGCGCTTACCGAGATTTGGGATACGCTGGACCTCAAACGCGCGGCATGAC
>CAZCVU010000635.1:0-1765 GCA_964501745.1 uncultured Flavobacteriales bacterium
TCTATCGGCGCCTGGTCAGGAAGAAGGATGATGGCCTCTACCACCTGGAGGATACGAATGTCATGGAGTCGTTCCTCCTCGCCAGGGACAGCCTCAAGGATCTGGCTGCAGTCCGCGGCACCGTGCCGCCGGCGATCCTGGCGGCGGAGATCCTCGGTGTCGATGCCGACCTGTCCGTGCACTGGCGGGAGATACTCGACAACCTTGCCCCCTTTCCGATGGGAGACGAGCCGGAATCGCAGGCGCTCAACTGGGGCACCCTGGCTGACGATGTCTGGTCGGCCGGCCACCTCGGCGAGGTCAACAGAGACGACGGCCGCTACCCCTATGAAGATGTGTGGTCTCATCCCATAGAGACCTTCGAAGCCTGGACTCTGGAGACGGGCGACCCCGAGACCGACGGCATTGTGCAGCGGCTCATCGACCTGTGCCCGAATCATCTCAAGATCATGTCGGGACGACACTGGATGCCTTCGCTCGTGCGCACTCCCATCGCCTTTGCCCTCGCCGGTCGCGGTGAGGAGCTACCGGAACTCCTCGCCGCTCACTACGCCGTGTACAGGCCGCACCTGGCAAACGGCCTGAGCTGCTTCGAACAGGGCATCCAGTCGATGGGCCTCGAGCACTCCGGCTTGACCACGATGACCCTGCAACTCGGTTTGATGCAATCCGTTTCACCGAGCCCGGGGGAGCCGGAAATCATTCGCGTGTTTCCCGCCTGGCCGAAGGCCTGGGAAGGATCTTTCCGCCTGCTCGCGAGGGGAGGTTTTCTCATCACGTCATCCTTTCGCGACGGCGAGGTGGAATTTGTCGAGATTGAATCGCGCCTTGGCGAAGAATGCCGTCTGCGCAATCCCTGGGGCAAGCCCTGCCGGCTTGCGAAGACGGATGACTCGGATGGCGATGAAGCTCTGCTCGAAGGCGACATTCTCCGCTTCGAGACGACTGCGGGAGTTCGCTACAGAACCATCCCCCAGGGCGTTGCCGCGCCGGCGGCTCGCACGATTTCTCCCGAGCCAGCGTCAGGACCGGTCTCGTATTCCTTCAAGCTGGGCAGCGGGGTGACAGTCGGGAGCAGCCTCGGGCGCGGCAGAGACGAACCCATGAAAGGCCTGGCTCCCTACGTCACCGGCAACCGGAGGTTTCGCATCGAGCAGGCGCGCATAGAGGAGCTGGCGGGTGCCAGCACGAACGCGGGTTCAGAAGGATCAGACAGTGATGGCTGAGCTGGATGGTCCACGCCCTTGTCTGCTCGAAGAGCTGGAAGAGCTGCTCGCCCTTATCAACTTCGTGTTCCGCACCAGTCACGGCCGGCCCCCCGACATTGGCGACGTCTACCGGCACGTGTACGCTGAGGACAATCTCGACTTCGTTCGCGTGATACGCATCGACGGGGCCATCCGGGCGTCGGTTGGCCTGTTTCCCTTCGAGCTCGCGTCGGGTGAACACACGATTGATGCACTCGGAGTCAACTGCACGACCTGCCACCCGGACTGGCGCCGCCGTGGACTCGGCGAATTGTTGATGAATGACGCCGCACGTCTGGCGGCACAGGGTGATCTCGACCTCATCCATCTCGCCGGAGGTGTTCCCGACTGGTACCGGAAGCTGGGATACGAGCAGGCCGGTAGTCGCTATCGATACCACTTCGATCGCGGCAATATCGAGCTCTTGCCGAAACTGGACTGCGAGATTTTGACAGGCGTCGAAGAGCACCTCGAGGAAGTGCACGGGCTCCACATTGCGCAGCGTTCCGGCAACATGC
>CAZCVU010000636.1:0-1757 GCA_964501745.1 uncultured Flavobacteriales bacterium
TCCAGCTGCGAGGGCTTCCTTGTAAAGCGCGGCCGGGTTCTTTCGGTCGACTTGAGGGAAGAACGGCAGCCATCCCATTCGGACCGCAAGGGCGTTCATGTCGGCCGCGTGGTTGAAGGCGGGGAGTTTCTTCGCTCCCGTCGCCCATTGGGTGTCGAGCGACATGTTGTCGTATTTCCATTGGCCGGTATGGAAATACCACAGCGACGTGGTGTTCATGAGCCGCGGTGGTCGCTGCCAATCGAGCGCGGCGCTGAGATTGACGAACGCGGCATTCAAGCGGGTGTGTTGGGTGCCGACATAGTGGTTGAAGTTACCCCCGTTCACCCCGTTGCAGCCGCAGAGCGCGAGCATCACCGCCTCGTTGCGGTAATACAGCGAGGCGCCGTGGTAGAAGTGCTGCAGCCCCGGGCCTGTTATGAATAGTGATTTTCCGCGTGTTTTCTCGGCGTTGTCGGCGAATTCCCGACCGACCTGTATGGCAAGGTCCCTGCTCACGCCGGATTGGGATTCCTGCCAGGCCGGGGTATATGGCTTGGGATCGTCGTAGTCGCGAGGATAATCGCCGCCAAGCCCTCTCGACACGCCGGCCTGCGCCATCAAGAGGTCAAAGGCGGTGGTTACGAGTAGTTCCTTACCGTCTTTCGTTCTTACCGTTTTGGCCGGAACCTCGCGCAGGATTTCTACTGCTTTTTGGCCCTTGCCCTCTGTCTTGCCCATGTTGATGCTGTAGGTATCGGTAAAGTCGCTGAACGAGACCATTGCCTTTCGGTCATCATTTCCGAGAAGGGTGAGGAGCGGGTCGAAGTCCTCTTGGGTAACCGCGTTTTTCAGCTGAAGGTTCCAGTTGCCGGTCGGCTCCTTCTCCCATCTGAAACCGACTGATCCGGTGGGAAGGTGTAGCTTCCCATCGCCATCGGTCATGATCAGTTTCCAGTCGGAGTTCTCCTCATTGGCATATTCCGCGATATCGGTCGCCCGCAGGAAGCGCCCCATCTGGTATTTGTCGCCATCTTCTTCCAGAACGACGAGGAAGGGCTGATTGGTATACTGCTTCGCGTACTCGACGAAGTATGGCGTTTCCTTATCGACGTAGAACTCCTTCAGAATGACGTGGATACAAGCCATGAGGAACGCGCCATCGCTTCCGGGCACGACCGGAACCCACGTATCGGCATACTTGGTGACGTCGGAATAGTTGGGCGAAAGCACCACGATCTTCGAGCCGCGGTATTTCGCTTCGGAGAGGAAGTGGGCGTCGGCCGTCCGGGTCATGTTTATGTTTGAACCGGCGACGACCCAGTACGTGCCGAGATACCAGTCGGAGCTCTCGCAGTTTTCCGTCTGGTCGCCGAACATGGATGACGAAACATGCGGAAGGTCGTGATACCACTCGTAATAGCTGCAATAAATGCCGCCCAGCAGATTGTTATACCTGTGCCCTGAAATAAAACTGAGCAAGCTCATTGCGGGGATCGGCGAAAAGTTGGCCATGTGGTCGGGGCCATACTTTTTGATGGTGTAAATCTGGCCCGCCGCGACTAGTTCAACCGCCTTGTCCCAGCTCACTCTTTTCCAACCGGCCTTGCCTCTAGCGGCCTTGTACTTTTTTGACTTTTCCTCGTCTTCAACGACGCTTGCATAGGCGTCAACCGGGTCTTTTCCGTTCTTGACTTCTTCGGAATAGAAATCCCACAGCACCTTGCGTACGTACGGAAACTTCGGCCTCAAGGGGCTGTAAGGATACCAGGAAGCGG
>CAZCVU010000637.1:0-1751 GCA_964501745.1 uncultured Flavobacteriales bacterium
GCCGTCCCCCAGGTGACTGGGCGACCCGGAGTTCGGCGCCGGCCACGCGGTTTGATCCAGCCGAGCTCAAGCAGGATATCAAGTGTACCTCGACCCAGGCTGACGCCCCGCATCTCTTCGATCTCGGCCCGCGTGATCGGCTGGTGATAGGCGATAATGCCAAGCGTTTCCACGGCCGCACGCGACAATCGTCGCGGCAGCGAAACCTCGAGTCGCAGGAAGGGCGTCAGATCCACCGCCGTGCGAAACGCCCAGCGGTCGCCGCTACGCATAAGGTTGACGCCACGCGCGGCGTATTGCGCCTGTAATTCGTCGAGCAGGCCCGTCAAATCCACGTCCTCCGGCAGGCGTTGCGCAAGCACCCGTTCGCGTAACGGCTCGGCGCTGGCGAACAGCACGGCCTCGAGTATCCGCAACATCTGTGCGCGTTCCACCGGCTAGCCTTCCTCGCCATTTGAGTCGGCTCCTGCCGCGCGCAGGTAGATTGGCGCAAACGGACCGGCCTGGCGCATCTCGGCCCGACCCTGGCGTACAAGTTCAAGACTCGCGGCAAATGTCGAGGCCAGCACCGAACGTCCCACTGGGCCGTCTTGCAGGTCCGCCGGCAAAAAAGACGCGAGGCTCGTCCAGTTGGGGACGTCCGCCACCATCCCCGTTAACCGCCGCAAGGCCTCCTCCATCGAAAAGAGCTCCGTCGGGTCGATGCGGAGCGTAGTCGCCGACATTCTGCCACGCTGATCCGCATAGCCGCGGAGGATGTCGAACAGTGTGACTTCGATGACGTAATGCTTGTCCAGCGCGAACGTCTCCGGCATGCCACGCGGGAACACGTCGCGACCGAGTCGCGGGCGCTCCAGAAGTTGCCGACCGGCCTTTTGCATGGCTTCCAGACGTTGCAGCTGAAAGCGCAACATCATGGCAAGTTCCGCCCCGCTGGGTTCTTCCCCGCCGGCCGGCGGCGGCAGCAGCAGACGAGACTTCAAGTAGGCGAGCCAGGCGGCCATCACCAAGTAGTCAGCGGCGATTTCAAGCTGCAGCTGACGCATTTCGGTTACGAACTTCAGATATTGGTCGGCCAGCGTCAGAATCGAGATCTTCGAGAGATCGACCTTCTGGTCCCGGGCGAGCGCCAGCAGAACATCGATCGGCCCTTCATAGCCGTCGAGATCGAGCACGAGTTGCGCGTCCCGATGTTCGGCGTAGTCCGGCTTTTCGTCCTCAAATGGCTCGAATTCGTCTGCGTTGGGTGTATCTACCGATTGCATATCCAGAACCTAGCAGACCGGTGATCGCCACGATCAATTCTTACGGCAAACATCGGCTGTTGTTCCACGTCGTTAGCCGGCACGCAAGCCAACAGGGTGCATGCGCCGCACACTAACGCGCACCGGTCAGGACGGCTATCGTCTTCGCCAGGAAATTCACCGGCTCCATAACGATCCAGACGAAAATGTTGAGGTCGACCCCGGCATATCGGCCGACCGCCGGCAGAACAAAATCAAGGCAATGATGATAAAGAATCCGTGTCGTTCGAGCCGGGCCAGCGGCCGGGCCAGCCTTCACATGCACATCCTTAAAATCATAGGCTTGTTGGCCGACCGCAACATGTCAGCGCTTCTGGTATTTCCAAGAGCTGCCCCCGTTGCCCTGCCAAGAGCTGCCACCGCTGCCCTGCCAAGAGCCGCCCTGCCAAGAGCTGCCGCCGTTGCCCTGCCAAGAGCTGCCCCCGTTGTTCTGCCAATTTCCGCCTC
>CAZCVU010000638.1:0-1749 GCA_964501745.1 uncultured Flavobacteriales bacterium
TCTGGCTGCGGCGCCCCGACTCAAGCAGCGGATTGCGCTGCGCGTTCAGCGCCGTCTCGTACTGGAGGCGCTAGAGGGCGTACGGCTGGCAACCCGCGCCCGGACAATCGCCCTAGTCGTCATTGCGATTTGGGTCACGATCGAAAACGGATTTCCTGAAGCTTACTTCTATCTCGGGATTATCACCGTATTCATGGCGCTGGGCCTCGCCCATCTCAGATTGTCGGTACAGGCTGCACCGAGAAACTGGCCGAGTTTTATCTTCATCTCGCTGGACGCAATACTACTCGCCTATACCCTTGTTGCTCCCAATCCATTGCAGGCAGAGCAGTGGCCTGTACAGATGCAGCTCCGATCCGGAAACTTTTCTTACTTCTATGTCCTGATCGCCAGCACGCTCTTCATGTACTCACCGCCAAAGGTCATGTGGGCTGGATTTTGCAGCGTCGCAGCGTGGATCGGAGCAGCGATTTGGATCATCAGTCAGCCGGAATCGGTGACGCAGTTGGACATGGATGACTTCTCAAACCTGTCCCCACCGGACCAATTGTTCGTATTCTTAGATCCTGCCTACGTCGACATCTTCCGGCCGATGCGGGACGCCGTCATTTTGCTTGTCGTTACCGGACTGTTTGCCGCCGTGGTTGCACGGATGCGACAGGTTGTCTTGCGTCAAACTGAGGCAGAACGTGACCGTGCCAATCTCGCGCGGTATTTTTCACCGGCCATCGTCGATCAATTAACACAGACAGAGGGTGGACTCGGCGCGGTGAAGAAACTGGATGCGGCAGTTATGTTCGCAGATGTTGTCGACTTTACCGGTTTTGCAGAACGACAACCCCCGGAGGAGACAATTGCCATGCTGCGCGAGTTTCACGCACTTGTCGCGGAGCAGATATTCAAGCATGACGGCAATATCGATAAATATATTGGTGATGCGGTGATGGGCACATTCGGTATCCCAAACCCCGAGGCGAAGGACGCGGCAAACTCGTTGGCCTGTGCCCGCGCAACGCTGACTGCGGTCAAGCAATGGAATGAGCGGCGAGCAGCCATCAATAAACCGAGAATAAGAATCGCAATTGGCCTGCACTTCGGTCCCGTTGTTACCGGTGAAACCGGCGATGAACGGCGCATGGAGTTCGCAGTGATCGGTGATACTGTAAATGTCGCGAGTCGGCTGGAACGGCTGACACGCGAACTCGACGTAGACGTCATCGTCAGTGATAGCGTCGTAATGGCGGCACGCCAGGACCGCGATCCAGATGATCCCTTGTTTGCCGGCCTGATGAGAGCGCCGTCACAATCCATTCGCGGCCGCGCGGCAAACCTGGAAGTGTGGACGCTGCCCGCCGCTTAGATTGGTGATTTTCAATGCGCCGTACGCATCTCACTAAAATCGTTGCCACACTCGGCCCGGCGAGTAACGAAGCGGAAGCGATATCGCGCCTCTTCAACGCCGGCGCAGACGTGTTTCGTCTCAACTTTAGCCACGGTACGCACGAAGAGATCCAAGCGCTACATTCGACGATCCGCCATCTCGAAGAAGAAGCTGGCCGACCGATCGCAATCATGATGGACCTGCAGGGGCCGAAGTTGCGGATTGGGACATTCTCGAATGGCACTGCGGATCTGCTTGAGGGAGAGCGTTTCCGACTTGATCTGCTTGAGGATGCCGGTGATGCGCGGCGGGTATATCTGCCGCATCCAGAGATCTTGGCGCGTTCCGCGGACCCGCAGAATCGCGTG
>CAZCVU010000639.1:0-1068 GCA_964501745.1 uncultured Flavobacteriales bacterium
GCGGATTGCCGTGATGGGGCAGACGACTCCAGCGAGGGTGATGAGACTGATGATATCCGCAAGGTCCGGGACAGCTACAAACGCACGCTGGACCGGTTCGATCAGGTCTGTTCCCTCACACACCCGGGACAGGGAAAGATGCGTCGATATACTCGGTTCGAAGCCATTGCGATTGGCATCTTGTACGGCGTGGAGCAGACAACACCGATTCGATTTCCCAATGGCGGATGCCCGATCGCCCACCTCACGGATTCGGCTCAGGACCCGTACGAGGTAACACCACCACCGGATTATCCGATGCTCGATGCGGTCCAACTCGGATTATTCGGAGCACGACGTTCATGGTTGATCGTCGCACCGTTTGCATACGACATCGTCGCTGTTGAGGACGAGGAAACGCGTGCGAAGCGTTTGATGGCGGGCGGTATGCAGCATCGTCCGGGCTACCGTGAAGGTCGTATCGTTAGCTATCCGGCCTCGTTAGTACCCGAAGTCGAAGTTGAGATAAGCATGCTTGTCGCCTGGGCTTTGGCGGCTTTTGACGTTGAAGCTGACCAGCCCAGAGTCAGCGTCCGCCCAGTGCTTTCACAAACCTTTGTGGATGACGCCGAGGGCTATCTGGTTGGAGCCATACGGAACACGACCAAAGTGAATAAATTCGAGGTGCTTACCGATGGAAGCGGCCGCATCAGAGAAGTTCAGTGGCAGACGCTGCCGAGATCACCGAAAGAATTGTCAGTAGAGGAACTCAAGACGTTGCCGGATTGTCGTGAGATCACGTCGCAGTATCAGGACGGGCAGTTACAGGGTTATCGAACGCGACACTCCCACAAATTCTCCTAACGTTTGGAGGTGGGCGAGCGTATTGACCGCCACTATCATTATAGCTAAACATGATTCATATAATATATTTTAGCGACTTTCGTTGCATTTTGGCAATATGAGGACATATTGATCTCTGTTATCAAGCCTTGGCGACCGCTGAAAGCGGGATCAGAAGGGGCTTTTCACGCAACGCGTTAATAGGTTCGAGACCCGTTCCTGGCGCTCACCTCACCCAAAAAATAG
>CAZCVU010000639.1:1078-1749 GCA_964501745.1 uncultured Flavobacteriales bacterium
TGTGTACAACCGTCGTGATGTAGAGCAGGTCCTTGAGGCCTTGGCCGCTGGCCGAGTTCCGCCCCGGAAAGTCGTGCGGCGCAGTAACAGCAGCTGATGTCACTGTCGACCCGTCCGCAGTTCGCTTATAGCGATAGCAACACTACGAAAGACGTCGGCTGTGATGCCTTCACCGTTTACACAAAACTACTGAGTTGGAAATGATTCCACCTATAACACAACTGGACGCGACCACGGAACTGGTGATTAGATCGGCCCTGGCGACCAAGGTCGGTTGGTTCCGCCAGGATACCGATCGCGAAATATTCCTGACACTTGGGAATGCCATCTTGGCGGGCACTGAACAGCCGGAGCGCTTGGTCGAGCTCCTGCAGAATCAGCCCCTCCCATCCCTCCAGAACGAGGGCAAGAAACTGGCGGCTGTCATCGCGGCAGACGACGAAATGGCGCAGACCGATGCCTACGATACCAGTTATGACGACGCGGCCGAGGAAGATTCCAGCGCTGTGCCAGCTGGGTTGTCTGATGACGGCAGTTACTTGGTCCTTTTCTAATAGCTCGCCCCATATCGAAACACAAAACAAACCATCACAAATACCTGGAGAATCCACATGGCAAGAGACAACGGAGTAAGAAAAACACAAAAAATCAGCCTACAATGAAGCCGCATT
>CAZCVU010000640.1:0-1741 GCA_964501745.1 uncultured Flavobacteriales bacterium
GGGTTAGTATCGTGCTGAGATGACCAAGCGGACACTCGGTTCAAGGCAACACCGTCCGCTGTAGTAGCGGGCACCCAAACGCCGATGAATACGACCTCCGACGCACCAGAGGGTATGTCGCCGATCTCGCACCAAAATCTGGCTGTCCCGGTGAACACGTCGAAAATCGATTGACATTCGGGTTGGTCCTGCCCTGTGCCGATCGCCGAGCCTATGGGGACGAAACCTCGTGGCGGCAAATCGACAATCTCTACGCCCGTCGCGTCGGAGCTTCCGTTGTTGGTAACGACAATCTGGTACGTGAGCTGCGAGCCGGCGGGCACAGGGTCGGGCGCATCGAGCACCCGGATCGCAAGGTCTACCGACGGCGGAGTCTCGAACAAATTGAGCTTGCCGCAGCCCCAGGAATTATTGCAATCGGGTCCGGTGAAATCGTCACGGAGGGCCTTCTGTCGAAGAATGTCCTTGACCTCACCTGCGTCCAATGTCGGGTCCAGCGAGAGAAGCAGAGCCACAGCCCCAGCGGTGATAGGCGCTGCAAAGCTTGTTCCGCCTAGAGCGACATGAGATCGTGTGGGAAGTATGTCCCCGGCACGCAGGTGTGTGGCGTCTTTCGAGTTCGAGGTAACCACGGCTCGTCCTGGCGCGACAAGGTCGGGTTTCATCCTGCCGTCGCGAGTGGGACCTCGACTCGAATCTGTGGCCAGGCTACCGAAGGGAAGCGGCATCTCCACGAAATCTCCGATACAGTTGTAATTCACTATCACGTCCCAGCACCTGGTGTTCACCGACATTCCCACAGTGATGACGTTATGAGCGGTGCCCGGCATGCTGACCGTCATGTCCGAGTTGCCGTGCTCGGACGTGAACTCACATTTTCTAGAACACCAGGCATCGAAGCGCCCGTTGTTCACCGCTGTCGCTCCAGGCAAATCGCTCAGCACAAACGACCACTCACCTGGGAGGCCAATCGGGTTTACACCATCGAAAGAGTCTACAAAGATCGTGATTTCCTTGCTTTCGTTGGCAGCTCGCGTATCCGAGTGGATGATGACTACGCAAGTGTTTACTACGTCGACACACAATGGGTCACTTTGGGCCCCAGGGGGTACATCGAGGCCGAGTGGCCCGAACACCGGATCGCTCAGATCGACCAAGAAACTGTCGGAGCCGTCGTACCAAACAACGATCTCGCTGTTGGTCGAGCCTTCCCACACCAGAAAATCGACGGTCTGAGGTCCGTCTCGGAGGTCCCCTTCAGCGTGGAACAGCAGATTGTGGGTATTGCCCGCCGATTTGACGACAGTCCGGCCGGGGATTCCAGGGCCTGTGAGAAAGTCGATGACTTGCTCGTCGATCCGCGTGCCGTCGTGCGCTCCATCATGCTGACCAAAGCTGAAGTTGACGATGGCAGGCATGCTAAACGCGTCCGCCGCTTCAAAGACGAACGGTATCGCCGCCGCCGCTTGGCTCGAATTATAAGTGCCTTTGACGACGATCAACGACGCGCCGGGCGCCGAGCCGCCGTAAACCGGGTGATTGCCTAGCGCGCTTCCTGCGACGGCCGTCCCGTGTCCGAATGAATCGACCTGCCGAACGAAGGTACTCGCGCCGTCGCCGAGGGTTCCAGCATCAAGAGCGGCGAGATGGCTATTAATATCGTCCTCGGTCCACAGGGTTCCGGTGTCGGGGCTGCCGTCCCTCCCCGGACACGTCGCGTCGCCGGGCTGCGGCGGGTCGG
>CAZCVU010000641.1:0-1738 GCA_964501745.1 uncultured Flavobacteriales bacterium
ATCTACCTTTCGTTATGCCGCCCGGTCGACGAGAGGCATGTTGAGTGCCTTGAGCAGGGACCTCGCCTCCTCGTCGCTATTTGCCGTCGTCACGATAACTATGTCCATGCCACGAATGGTGTCGGTCTTGTCGTAATCGATCTCCGGAAATACGATCTGCTCGCGCAGCCCCAGCGCAAAGTTGCCGCGACCGTCGAAGCTACTTTCGGGGAGACCGCGAAAATCGCGTACCCGAGGCAGAGCGACGTTGATCAGGCGGTCGAGAAACTCGTACATCCGCTGGCTCCGGAGCGTCACTTTCACGCCAACCGCCATACCCTCGCGAAGCTTGAACGTGGCGACCGACTTGCGGGCCCGCAAAACCACAGGCTTCTGACCAGTGATCGCCGTCAAGTCCGCAACCGCACCATCTATCTTCTTGGAGTCTGCGACCGCCTCTCCGACGCCCATATTGACGACAATCTTCTCAAGCCGCGGCAGCTGCAACGGGTTCGAATAGCTGAACTCCTCCGTCAACCTGGGCCTGATCGTGCTCTCGTAATATTCCTTCAAGCGGGGTGTCATTGCCATCTCTCCAACACCTAGCTATCGATCACTTCGCCGGAGCGTTTTGCATATCTGACCTTGCGTCCGTCATCGAGCATGCGAAAGCCAACGCGTGTCGCTTCGCTCGACTTTGGATCCACATGGGCAACGTTTGAGATGTGAATTGGCGCTTCCTTCTGGATGATACCACCAGTTGTCTGGGCGGATGGCCGAGTATGGCGGCGCACCATGTTCACGCCTTGAACAATGACGCGCGACTGCTGGTCCATGACGGTCAGAATCTGACCCGTCTTTCCTTTGTCCTTGCCGGTCAGGACCTTGACGCTATCGCCCTTCTTCACTCTTGCCGCCATAGCTAACGTCCGTCCTTGCTCGTTTGTGTCGGACCCATCAAAGAACCTCGGGCGCCAGTGAAATGATCTTCATGAAGTTCTTGGCCCTGAGTTCGCGCGTTACCGGTCCGAAAATCCGTGTGCCGATCGGCTCACCTTGCGGCGTTATGAGAACGGCTGCATTGCGGTCGAAACGAATAGTTGTACCGTCGGGGCGATGAATCTCTTTGGCGGTGCGCACGACAACCGCGCGATGCAAATCGCCCTTGCTCACCCGGCCGCGCGGGATCGCCTCCTTAATCGAGACGACGATAATATCGCCGACACCGGCTGATCTGCGCTTCGATCCGCCCAGAACCTTAATGCACTGAACTCGACGCGCCCCGGAATTGTCGGCGACGTCGAGGTTGGTTTGCATCTGGATCATTGGCTTCGCCGTTCCTCAGCCTTCGCCCGAGTCGCTGAGTACTTCCCAGCTCTTACGCTTCGATACCGGCCGACATTCACGGATGCGCACAATGTCGCCGACCTTGCTGGTATTCGCCTCGTCATGCGCCATGAACCGATTCGACCGGGTGATAAACTTTTTGTAGACGGGGTGCTGAACGCGGCGATCAACGCGCACGACAATCGTCTTGTCGGCGGCGTCCGAAACAACGGTCCCCTGCATTACTCGTTTCGACATTGCGTTAGCGTTCCTAGTTCCGTCCTTGGTTTACGATTGTCTTAATGCGCGCGATATCACGCCGCACCTGACGCTGCCGCGACATATTCTCAAGTTGCCCACTGGCCTTTTGAAATCTCAGGTTGAATGCTTCCTTACTCAGTTCCACAAGCAAGTCCTTCAATTCGTCAGGAGT
>CAZCVU010000642.1:0-1732 GCA_964501745.1 uncultured Flavobacteriales bacterium
ATGATTCTCCGTGCGCTCAACGAAAAAGCCAAAGGGCGTGAAGCTCGATTTGGACCCAAGGCATTCCCGAAAGTTGACTTTGGCGAACCACTCCATGTCCCAACTCTGCTGCAGGGCGGTGATGGGAAAGCCCAGAATATTGACGAGGCACTACGAGCCAATGCGGGCCGCGGCACGATGCCATCTGAAGAGAAAAAGGAGTCCTGAGTCATGTTGAGACTTCCCACTTTCAATTATCAAACACCAGACACCATTGAGGCTGCGGCAGAGTTGCTGAACGCCGATCCGTCAAACACGCGCATTATCGCCGGTGGCACCGATCTCTTGCCGAACATGAAGCGTCGTCATCAGTCAGCTGAGACGGTCGTGTCGTTGCAGCGCATCGAGGGTGTTTTTGGCATCCATGTCAATGATGAAACAGGCTTTGAGATCGGCGCGATGACAACACTGTCAGACATCGCTGCCAACGCGGAACTTTGCGCGGCTTACCCAGAGTTCGCGCGTGCCGTGCAGTCGGTGTCGTCTGCACCTCTTCGCAACACGGGTACTATCGGCGGCAACCTCTGTCTGGACACACGGTGCACCTATTACAACCAAAGCGAAGAATGGCGCCGCTCTATCGATTACTGCTTGAAGGAGCGCGGCGAAACGTGCTGGGTCGCGCCAGGATCTTCGCGCTGCTGGGCCACTTCATCCAGCGATACAGCGCCGCTTTTGTGCGCCATTGGTGCCCGCGTCCGTTTGACATCGACGAAGGGCGAACGGGAGATCCCGCTGGCTGAACTCTATGTGGATGACGGCATTGACTATCTCACGAAGAGGCGCGATGAGATCCTCACCCATATCTTGCTCCCTGTCGAAGGAACCGGCAAATCCACTTACTGGAAACTTCGCCGCCGCGGTTCTATCGACTTTCCGGTCCTCGGCGTGGCTTGCGCCGTTACCCTTGATGATGCCGGCGTTGTAACCGAGGCATCGATCTATCTCGGGGCTGTCGCCTCCGCGCCGGTTTCAGCCGCCGATGCCGCGGCCTCGTTGATTGGGCAACCACTGACAGAAGAACAAATCGCCGCTGCTGCAGCATTGTCGAGGAAGCCATCAACGCCCATGGAGAACACCGACTATGTCGCGGCCTGGCGCAAGACGATGGTTGAACGATATGTCGCCGGAGCATTGCGTGAATTGGCTGGCATGGAACCCGGCGTCATGGCGCCGATAGGATTCTCGTTGCAGTGAGCGGAAAACTCCTCATTACCGGTGCGACGGGACAGGTTGGTTCCCATCTGGTGAGGGCACTCTTGTCGGATGGAAGTGCCGATGTGTTGGCGCTTGTTCGCCGAGACGATGCAGAGCTGCCTGTCGAGTCCTGTTGCGTCAGTCTGGATGATATCGGCGACCACCCGGAAGTGATGCAAGGCGTCGATTGTGTTGTTCACCTGGCTGCACACATGGGGCGAGGGGGCATGGCTCAGCACCGCCGCGTCACCGTTGAGGGGACAGCCAACCTCCTGCGCGCGGCGGAGGCTGCCGGCGTTCCTCGGTTCCTTTTCGTCTCCACCATCGCCGCTGGATTCGAGCGACGGAGATTGCAGCCGTATCCCTACGCGCTTGCCAAACGTGAGGCTGAGGAATTGGTCGGGGCGTCGAGTCTGCAGACCTTGACGCTGCGACCGACGCTGATCTTGGGGCCACAGATGAAGGGTCACCAAGCTCTTGCGCGGCTGTCGACATT
>CAZCVU010000643.1:0-1729 GCA_964501745.1 uncultured Flavobacteriales bacterium
CTCGAAGATCCTCTCCAGGCCGGCATAGAAACCGTGCAGATTCAGTGCGACGCCATCTAAGGTAGTAGTCGTCGGCTGCACCTTCAGCCCGTCGCCAACCCTCGTCCACGCGCCCAACCACACGATCCAGTTCCCTTAGCTCGTCGCGGATCCGAGCGGCCAGCTGGCGGAGGTCTTCGGTCAAAGCTCGATCCCTTCCTTCTCGAGGGCCTCACGCACGGCAGGCCGACAGCTTTCCGGATCGACCAGGTCGAGCCTATAGTCCTTGCTGAAACCCGTTACAGCTGCCACCGCGCTGTAGATGCGACGTGGGTGGATCCCCCAGGCCGCAAGATCGATATCCGACCAGCGAGAGAAGAACTTGCCGCGTGCCAGCGAACCGAAGACCACTACCCTATGGGCTCCGTACTTCTCACGCAACATCCGGCTTGCCTCGCGCGCCACGTCCCAAGCTGCTCGCCGGCGCCCTTCCTCCTCCGGCCCGGCCTCGGTCTCACCAGCGCGCAGCAAGACGCCACCAGGACGGTACGCCTGCCACTCCTCTGGAGATAGATCCAACGCGGTCTTCGCCATCAATACCCCACCATTGAGTGTCTCACCGGCAAACGGTTTGTGAGTTCGCCGTAGGGCAGGTTCACAACTCGATTCCCGAGCGCAGGATGCAGCTTCGCAACGATTCGCTGGCCGTTTCCAGTTCTACCAGATCCACAGACCGGTCATCGATTGCCGCTTCCACCACACCCCACGCGGTCAGGTAGACCTCGCCGCGCAGCCCCTCAACGGCCAGATCCACGTCCGAGTCTCCGTGGAAGACACGCTCGCGAGCCAGGGATCCAAAGAGGATGACGCGGCGGGCGCCAAAGCGGCTCTTAAGAGTGGCGGCGGCTTGCCGGACCCGGCTCAGGAGTTGATCCCGTTGCCGATGATCCTCCGGCGGAGGTTCAGGTGGGCGGGGCCGGCGACGCACCCCCTCGATGTAGGGCGCCCACTCTTTGCGGGTGAGTTGTGCTGCGGTAGGCACGTCATACTCCCAAGAGCTGTATGAGGGAAGCGAACCCCATACGGCGAGCCATCACATGATCAGAGGCTCTGGCAGGCTGTGGATGTCTCTATGTTACAAAAGGTAACGCCGTCGGGGCGGCGGGTCAACAGGAAAGGCGTTGCTTTCGGGACGACGCCCCCGCGCTCGGAATGCGAACCCCGGCGAAGCCGGGCTGGCAACCGCCCCACCTCAAGCCCATCTGCGATTGCGGGATACCCGGCTCGCCTGGACGCCGGCAGCGGGTACGGCTTGGTGCCCCCTCCTTCGACCGCCCTTCCACCGCCGGCCATCTCACAGCGGCACACGCCTCGCCATGCCGCTGTGAGGGCGTATGGGCACATCAACCCCGGTCCTCCTTCCTGCCTGCCTACTGCGCAGCCGATCAGGAGAAAGCTACGAGGATGCCCGATGGGCAGGCAGGCGTTCAGGCCTACCACAGGGGCACATTCGCCGCACATACGGACCATCTCCCTGCCTCCGGTCCTCCGGCCCCGTCCTCCGGACTTCAGGCCTACTCCCCGCCTTGTTCGCGTTTTTGGCGTCTTTCGTAGTTCCGCTTTGGTGTTCAGATCTCCGGCACCCCAAACATCTCCAGATCCTCAATCCTCCACGGAACCCTCAGCCTTCCATCCTTGATCTGCCTCTCGGCCCGTCCCACCATCTCCAGCGCCCGCTCGGGCACGTCTG
>CAZCVU010000644.1:0-1727 GCA_964501745.1 uncultured Flavobacteriales bacterium
GGTGAACAAGCATATGTTGCCGGTCTACGACAAGCCGATGATCTACTATCCGATGGCGACGCTAATGCTCAGCGGCATTCGTGATATTCTGATTATTTCCTCGCCCCAAGCGGCACCCCAATTCGAAACCCTTCTCGGCGATGGCGGTCAATTGGGCCTGTCGCTGTCCTATGAAATTCAGCCGACGCCCGGCGGGGTCGCCGAAGCGCTGACCATCGGCAAGGCGCATATCGGGCGCGATCCCGTGGCGCTGGCGCTCGGCGACAACATACTTTACGGCAACGATCTGCCTGCCATCCTGCAGGACGCGGGCCAGAGCGAAGGGAATATCGTCTTCGCCTATTACCTGACCGATCCTACGGGCATGGGTGTGGTCGAATTCGATGACAACGGGGCGCCCCTGCGGTTGGTCGAAAAGCCCAATGAATTCTTGTCGAACTGGGTCATCCCGGGGCTGTATTTCTTCGAGCCCAGCATCGCCGAGCTGGTCGACGGCATGGCGCCGTCGCAACGCGGCGAGAAGGAAATCACCACCCTAAACGCCAAACTTCTTGAACAGGGCAGGCTTTCTGTCGAAAAACTCGGCCGCGGAATTCTATGGCTCGATTGCGGCACGCCGGAAACCCTTCTGGAAGCGTCCGAATTCGTCCGCGTTGTCGAGAAACGTATCGGCCTTCAGATCTGCTGTCTCGAAGAAATCGCCCTCGGCCAGTCCTTCATCGGCAATGAAGATGTGGCGCGGCTGGCCAAAGCGTCATTAAATGATGCACACCGCCGCTACCTCCACCAGCTTATCGGGCAAACCGGGCCATGACAGGTAGCCACGCAGAGCCCCTTGCACTCAGCATCGTTATCCCAGTCTATAACGGCGCGCGCACGGCACCCGAATTGGTCGAGGCGCTGCAGGGTTGTGGCATAGACGGTGGCATCGAAATCGTTCTGGTCAATGACGGCAGCGACGACGACAGCGAGCGTGTATGCGAGGAGCTGGTGCGAAGCGCATCCGTGCCCGTGACCTTCATCAACCTTGCCCGCAATTTCGGTGAACACAACGCTGTTCTGGCCGGGCTTCGGTTCGCCCGGGGCCTTCATGTGATCACCATGGACGATGATCTGCAACAGCCGGTTTCCGAGGTGGCAAGGCTTCTGGAACACGCCAAGGCCAACGATTTGGACGCCGTGTTCGGCGCGTTTATCGAACGCCGCTATGCCAGGTGGCGCAATCTGGGTAGCCGAGCTGCCCAGGCGACCACTGACAAATTCGTCGGCAAGCCGCGTGACCTGATCCTGTCATCCTTCCGCTGCCTGAGCCGCCGCCTGGTGGACGAACTGGTGTCCTATCACGGCCCCTACCCCTATATTGACGGCATGATCCTAAAGTTGACGCGCAACGTCGGCAACGTCGGCGTTGAACACCTGAAAAGGTCTTCGGGAAAGAGCAATTACACGCTCACCAAGCTTATCCAGCTGTGGTCGCACATTCTGTTCAACTTTTCGGTCCGCCCGCTGCGCATCAGCCTGATCACCGGATTGTGGCTTTTTGCCGTCGCCGGGCTGGGCGCAATCTATGTGATCTATGACCGCATGACGGAAAACTTTGAAGCGCCGGGCTGGGCGTCGATCATGGTGGTGTTGTTGATATTTTCTGGCCTTCAGTTCATCTTCCTCGGATTGATAGGCGAATATGTCGGGCGCATTTACATGAGCGTCGGTGGCCTGCCGCAATC
>CAZCVU010000645.1:0-1721 GCA_964501745.1 uncultured Flavobacteriales bacterium
GAAATTAGGGAAACCACGGGGGAAGGAACAATGACGCGCGATGACAACTTTAACGAGATCAATGAAGCAAAGGCCAACTGGGATCACATATATGATCAGCCCGACCCGAGGGCCTATTTCCGTGAACTGAAGAAGCACTGCTACGCAATACCCGGTGCCGCCAAACCCATCTTCCAGAAGTTGATCTCCTCTTTGCAGCAGCGCCGAGATGATACGATTTGCGTTCTCGATCTTGGCTGTTCGTACGGCGTCAATGCCGCTCTTCTCAAACACGATCTGTCGATGTCCGAGCTCTACCACCACTGGGGGCAAGAGAGATTGGCGGATGCTTCGTCGGAAAAAGTTGTTGATCGCGACCGGTTCTATTTTGCCAATCTCGACGATCCGGAGAACATCGAGGTGATCGGGCTCGACCAAGCAGCAAGCGCCATTGATTACGCCAAAGAGGTCGGATTGTTAGACGCGGGCTTCGCCGTCAATCTCGAGACGGAGCCGCTACCCCTGTCGGCGAAACAAGAACTGGCGCCGGTCGACTTGGTGGTTTCGACCGGATGCGTTGGCTATGTGACCGAGGAGACCTTCAACCGCCTGCTCCCGGCCGTCACACCAAACCGGTCGCCTTGGCTCGCCAATTTCGTGCTGCGGATGTTCCCGTTCGGCGCGATCGAGGAGGCCCTGGATGAGTGGGGCTATGCAACGGAGAAACTCGAAGACCAAACCTTTGTTCAGCGTCGTTTCGCATCAACGAACGAACAGGAGAGAGTGGTCGAGCAATTGCACGGGCAGGATGTCGACCCGATCGGCAAGGAGACGGCCGGCCATTATCACGCCGAGTTCTATCTGTCCCGTCCGAAGCAAGAAGTGGCTGAAACGCCGATCGAGCGTTTGCTAACAGCTTGAATACGGTGCTCGGCGTCGTCGCGCCCTTAATGGCGACGGAGCGGACCTTCCACCCGCCGCATCAGATACGGCGACTCGACCAATGGGCGACCAAGAGATTCGCGAGCTTTTGCGCGCGAGTTGGAGAGCGAACTGTGGAAAGCTGCTCGCAGCGTTGTTCGGTGGCCTCCTCATGATCTCTTCGAGCACTACTAGACCACATCTCGGTCGGTTGGAATCGCGTGGCTGAGATCCACCAACAGCGCGAATCTGGCCTTCACTATTGAGAACGAGCGATCCGGCTGAAGTCCCCAAGTGGCGGAGGTCCGCTTAGGGTCAGGACCGGACATCGACGAGGCTGTACCGGATGTCCGCTTTGTGGGGCTAAGCGGACGTGATCTGATGGACCGGAACAGGTCCGTTGTTAGCCACAAGCGGACCTAACAATTAAACGGGATTTACGCGCAAGGCCCACGTCGGTCGCGACGGCAAGAGCGTCGGCGTCGGCACCATTCGGCACGCGCGGGCGCCGCTCTCGTTCCTCGGCCTCAGCCTTCTCCAGACGGAGCCTTCGCTCGGCCCTCTGATCGCCAACGGCTTCAACTACATGCTGAGCGGCAAGTATTGGATCAGCTTCTACCCGGGCATCGCGCTTTTCGTCACCATCATGAGCATTAACCTGATGGGCGACCAGATCCGCGATGTCATCAATCCGAGGCTCCAGCGATAGCGGGGAAGGCGGGCACCGTCGATGCGCGAAGGCGCCGTATGCCTTGGTCACCGTGGTGCGAGGGATTTTGACACGCCCACACGCGCCGCCTACTCTTTGCATTCCCGTTCGA
>CAZCVU010000646.1:0-1716 GCA_964501745.1 uncultured Flavobacteriales bacterium
GCATGAACCGGAAAGTGCATCGTTCGGACCACATCGGATTGCCGTTCACCAAGATCGGGAATCTGTGGCGGCGGCGGTGGATCAACGGCCTCATGTCCGTCGTCCATAAAGACCCAGATATTGCCCTGGACCTCGCGGCAGAGGTAACGACGGACACTGATCTGGGCCATATCGAACGCCTGCCCTTCGAAAAGGGAAGGGATAGTCGTGCAACGGCCGTGCATATCGAAGCGCCAACCATGATAGCAGCACTCGACCTCGTTACCCTGCAAGCGGCCATGCGAGAGTGGCGCGCCACGGTGCGGGCAGATATCGCGCAACGCAAATGGCTCGCCCCCCGCCGTACGACCCAACACGATGGGTTCACCAAGCATCAACTTAGGCGCCAGCGCCCCCCCTTTGAGGCGATGACCCGGCATCGCGAAGTACCAGAGATTGCGTATGAACATCGGCAGTTGCTGGATTGTAAGTGCGACCTGGGCTCATCGCACTTTGCCGCACGGAAAACGCGATGCCAAGTCCGGGCGGCGCGCCGGCCGCAGGCCAGGACGCCCATCATGGCCTCCCTACCGGCAATTCTGAAATGCCCAATCCGCTTCGCCTTGCTTTCTCAGAACTTCCTTAGGTTACTTAGCAAGTGCGACAAGACTTGCGCTACTCCACTGGTCAGTTCGCGGAGTGCCGGCGGTCATTGCTGCTCTAACTGGACTTCCAACTGGTGGCCTGCGAGGATTCAGTCGAGGAGACTGGTTGAGCTTTCAGCGTGACCGTCTGTGGCAGCAAAGCGCTCCCAGGCTTATGATGAACGCAATACCGCGATGGCCCCTGCCGGCCAACGCATGATGTCGGGGATTTGAGCAATGTCGGTCGTCATCGAAGTTTCCTGGGGCGAACTGGTCGACAAGATTTCCATTCTGGAGATCAAGAGAGAACGGCTGAGTGAAGCCGAGGCGCTAGCAAACGTGCGGCATGAGCTGACGCTTCTCACCGCCGCGCGCGACGGCGCGATGGCGGGCAATGTCGATATCAGCGCCGAATTCAGCGAACTCAAGGCAATCAACGAAAAACTCTGGGATATTGAGGACGAGATTCGTGATTGCGAGCGGCGCGGTGACTTCGGTTCGCGATTTGTTGAACTCGCGCGCAAGGTTTACCGCACCAATGATCAACGCTCAGCCGTGAAGCACAAAATAAACAAAGCTCTTGGCTCGGCGTTGATCGAGGAGAAGTCCTACACCACATATAGCTGAACCTGGGCATCGGGCGTAGCCGGCTTATATTGTTAGAACCTGGGGGAATATTCGTATCGACGCCCGTGTTAGCATCGATAGTTGGACAGTTTTTTGGCAATGCGCGGAGATGGCTTTATACCGCGAAACAATGGTTTCAGTCCTGACGCACAGGCACCCACATCTGGAAGCTGTGACGCAAGAAAACGATAGGAGTTCTACTCATGAAGTATTTGTTAGCTGCCGTTGCCGTCGTCGCAATGCTGGCCACTGGCACTGCCTATGCGGCAGGATCATCAAGTTCGACAACGACGACGAACGTCACGTCGGACTTCCCCAAGGCCAAGAAGCTGGTCGATGCCAAGAACTACATCGCAGCGGTACCGTTGCTTAGCAAAGTCGTCAAGTCGCAACCGAAAAATGCCGATGCCTGGAACTTGCTGGCCTTCAGCAACCGAAAACTCGAAAAATTCGACGTCGCGTTGCA
>CAZCVU010000647.1:0-1714 GCA_964501745.1 uncultured Flavobacteriales bacterium
GTCGCCGACTGCAAGGTCGGCGACACGCTGACCGAGGACCGACGGCCGACGCAGACGCCGTTGCCGGGCTTTAAACCGACGCAACCCGTCGTCTTCTGTGGACTGTTTCCGGTCGATGCAGCGGACTATGAGGACCTCCGAGAAGGTCTTTCGAAGCTCACACTCAATGATTCGAGCTTCCACTACGAGCCCGAAACCTCGGCCGCACTCGGCTTCGGCTTCCGCGTCGGTTGCCTCGGCCTGCTGCATCTGGAGATTGTTCGGGAGCGGCTGACCCGGGAGTTCGACCTGGATCTGATCGCTACGGCGCCATCAGTGGTCTATCGTATCCACTCGACGGGCGGCGCTGTCACAGAACTTCACAACCCGGCCGACTATCCAGATCCGGTTGCCATCGAGCGTGTTGAAGAACCCTGGATCAAGGCGACGGTTTTGGTTCCGGACGACTATCTGGGCGCAGTGCTGGCGCTTTGTACCGAACGGCGTGGTGAGCAGGTCGACCTGACCTATGTGGGCAACCGGGCGATGGCAATCTATCGCCTGCCCTTGAACGAGGTGGTGTTCGATTTCTACGATCGGCTCAAATCGGTGAGCCGAGGCTACGCCAGCTTCGACTATGATATGGATGGCTACCGCGATGGCGATCTCGTCAAGCTGTCAATCCTGGTCAACGGCGAGCCGGTCGATGCGCTGTCGGTCATCGTCCACCGCACGCGCGCTGAATCGCGCGGCCGTGTCCTCTGCGAGAAACTCAAGGAACTGATACCGCGTCAGCTTTTCAAGGTTGCGATCCAGGCGGCGATCGGTGGCCGCATCGTCGCTCGCGAGACCGTTGGCGCCTTGCGCAAGGATGTCACCGCTAAATGCTACGGCGGCGATGTCACGCGCAAGCGCAAGCTTTTGGACAAGCAGAAGGAAGGCAAGAAGCGGATGCGCCAGTTCGGGCAGGTGGAGATCCCGCAGTCGGCCTTCCTCGAGGTGCTCAAGGTCAGCGACGACAGGGCTTGACCTAGCGTCTCCGGCGGCCACGGTCGCGGGCCAGCGTTGTCAGCGCAAACCCCAGCACCAGCGTGACCAGGAACAGGAACGGCAGAACCTCCCAGGTCGCCCGCTGCAGCAGCGGCACGATGGCAGCATCCCACATCGGTGCGTAGATATAGCGCTGTACGATGACCTGGAAGAAGTTGAGGCTGGCGACGTCGAACTGGAACCAAAGCTGGCCGCTGGGTAGCGTTACGTCGTGGCCCGCGAGCCATAGCCATAGGCCGAGGCCAAGCACGGCAAGCGCAAGCAGATGGAACAGACGGCCAAACAGCCGGACTATGAACATCCTGCCTCCAACGTGACCCGTTTGGGGTTGCGTGGGGACACGGAGGCCGCTAACCCCAACGGGAATCAGCGCCAAGGAACCTAACACGCCGATCTGGCGAGCGGTAGCCGGGCCGCGCTAGTCGGAGCCTGGTCTAGGTTGGGTGGTGTGCGTGCGGCTTGCTGGCCCTCGCGCCACGGGGGTAATGTCGCGGTCCGGCACGCCGCCGAAACCAGTGCGGCCCATGTGCCCGTCGGAGGGGTGGCCGAGTGGTTTAAGGCGCACGCCTGGAAAGCGTGTGGGGGTTAACGCTCCTCGCGGGTTCGAATCCCGCTCCCTCCGCCAACACGTCCACAAATGACCCATTGCGGACATTGCATGTGTGAGGACCGCAAGAGTGATCTG
>CAZCVU010000648.1:0-1707 GCA_964501745.1 uncultured Flavobacteriales bacterium
TGAAGGTGAAAACACTCACGTCCAGCACATCCGAGTCGTCGAGCGCGGTGTCAAAGGCGTTTTCCGACCTGCCAGCGGGCGCGCGGGTCGTTGTGGCGATGTCCGGCGGCGTCGATTCATCGGTGACGGCAGCCTTGCTGGCCGACGCCGGATATGAAGTCGTCGGGATCACGCTGCAACTCTATGACGACGGTGTAGCCAGGCGGCGCAAGGGTGCTTGCTGCGCCGGCCAGGACATTCATGATGCGCGAAACGTTGCAGCGCAATTGGGCGTTCCCCACTACGTGCTCGACTATGAAAGTCGTTTCCGGGACGCCGTCATCGATGATTTCGCTGACGCTTACCTGCGGGGCGAGACTCCGATTCCCTGCATACGCTGTAACCAGACGGTCAAGTTTCGCGACCTCGTTTCGATGGCGCACGATTTGGGGGCAGTGGCGCTGGCAACTGGGCACTACGTGCGCCGTATCGAAGGGGGTTGCGGCCCGGAGCTGCACCGCGCATCGGACCCGACAAAGGACCAGAGCTATTTTCTGTTTGCGACGACAGACGATCAACTGGAATTCCTGCGCTTTCCGCTCGGTGCCTCCACCAAGAGCGAGACGCGCGCTGTCGCAGCACGTCTTGGCCTCGAAGTCGCCGAGAAGCCGGACAGCCAGGATATCTGTTTTGTGCCGAACGGCTCCTACGCCCGCGTCGTCGAAGAACTGCGGCCGGGCGCAAGCGAGCCCGGCGAGATCGTCGATATGAAAGGGGCCGTGCTTGGCCGGCACGATGGCATCATCAACTACACGGTCGGTCAGCGCCGCGGTCTTGGCGTGGGTGGTCGCGAGACAACTTCCGAACCGCTATATGTCGTAAGGCTCGAGCCTGATACAAGGCAAGTCGTGGTTGGTCCGAGGGACGCCCTGGCATGCAGCGCTGTCAGGCTTGCCGAGGTCAACTGGCTGGGCGAGACGGCGCTTGACGCCAACGGGAGACGTGTCGACGTCAAACTGCGTTCGACGATGGAGCTTGTGCCGGCAACCCTGCTGGCGCAATCCGGCGGCGGTGTTGAAGTTGTGCTTGAGCAACCGCAGTTTGGCATCGCGCTGGGCCAGGCCTGCGTCTTTTATCAGGGCGAGCGGGTTTTAGGTGGCGGCTGGATCGTTGCCAGCCAGGCGGCGCTGGCGGCCTAAGCCGTCCGGTCCCCTTCGCCCAAGTGTCAGGTCTGGCATTTTGCCTGCCCTGCCATCGAGACAGCGTTAGAAGTTGGGGATTGGAGAGGGAGCGCGCAGAAGATCGGCGGCGCTATACCCCGAGCAGCGCACCCAGTACAAGCACCAGGACGAACACGATCAGATAGCCGCGTGCGAAGCAGATGCGGGAGAGGATGCGCAAAATATCCACAGCGCCATCAAGTTGGGGCTTGGTCGCCGTGATTGCAAATCACGTTCCCGCCAGCGACTTGGAACTAGGTTGGGGTAGCTTCGCCTGCCTCGACGATGACCAGTTCGTTCTGTCCGGCAGAGTTGTTGCGACGGAAGGCAGCGGCTTCGACGTATTCCGGCGAGTTGAAACAGGCGACCGCCTGTGCCCGTGAGGGAAACTCGATAACGACGAACCTCTCGAAGGTTTCGGGGCCTTCAAGAATCTCGTACTCACCGCCGCGTGCCAGAACCTTGCCCTGGTATTTTTCGAGGATCGCCGGAACAAGATCGGTGTATT
>CAZCVU010000649.1:0-1705 GCA_964501745.1 uncultured Flavobacteriales bacterium
GGGGCCATCGAGACCGCAGAGCTGCTCGAACAAACTGCCAAACCGGCAGGCATCAAGATCAAGGTCAACAAAGTGCCGGCGGATACCTATTGGTCCAATACTTGGCTCAAGCAGCCGATCGTTATCTCGGGCTGGAACGGTCGTCCGACCGCCGATCTGATGATGACGGCGGCGCATACGGCGGGCACACGCTTCAACGAGTCTCGTTGGGAAAACCCGCGGTTTAGCGAGCTTCTGGTCGCGCAGCGTGGTGAGGCCGACCGTACGAAACGTGCGGCGATCTTTTGCGAGATGCAGACGCTGCTCCACAACGATGGCGGTGTTGTCGGACCGACCTTCTACGATTATACCGACGCGCACCGTGATTACGTTAAGGGCTTCGTGGCCAACGGGACGGGGACAATGGGTGGATTCCAGATCGCGGAGTTCATCTGGTTCGACAAGTAGCCGACGGGGCGTATCGAACCTGGCGGTAACTGCAAGGCCGACATGGATCCAGCCTCGAACACCAAGAGGCTGGATCCGGTTGGCATTCCCACCAAGCAAAATGGTTGACCGCCTACGGCAAATGGAGATGAGCATATGCTCACCCTGATCGTGCGGCGGCTGATGCACGCCGTAGTGGTTCTGTGGGTCGTCTCGATGCTCGTGTTTGCGGCCACGGAAGTTCTGCCCGGCGATGTGGCTATCGCTATCATGGGTCAGCAGGCGACGCCGGAATCGCTCGCTGCCATTCGTGAGAGGCTCGGCCTCGACCGCCCGGCACCGGTCCGCTATGTCGAGTGGCTCGGTGGCCTTATCACCGGCGATTTGGGCATTTCGATCGCCAGCAGTCTGCCGGATCTTGAGATGAAGGTCTCCGACCTGATTGCGGAGCGGATCGACGATACGCTTCGCCTCGCCGGACTGGCGGCTTTGGTATCGGTGCCACTATCGGTGATGCTGGGATTGATTGCCGCGATGACTGCCGGCAGCAGGATTGACCGCGGGATTCAGGGCGCGACGCTATGTTTCCTCTCGGTGCCGGAGTATTTCATCGCCGCCCTTTTGGTGATCTTTTTGGCCGTGCAACTTCGCTGGTTCCCAGTGATTTCGTCCTTTCGGACCGGTCAGACCTTCTGGCAAATGGTGCCGGCACTGGTGCTGCCGGTGATCACGCTCACTATGTCGGTGCTGGCGCACATGACGCGAATGACGCGGGCGGCCGTCCTCAATGTGCTGGCCTCTCCTTATATCGAAATGGCCATCCTGAAGGGTGTCGGGCGATCACGCATCATACTGCTGCATGCGCTTCCTAACGCGCTGGCGCCGATCTTCAACGTGATCGCCCTTAACCTTGCCTATATGATCAGCGGTGTCGTCATCGTCGAGACGGTGTTCAATTTTCCCGGTATGGCAAACCTGATGGTGGGCGCCGTCGCCGTCCGGGACATTCCACTGGTTCAAGCCTGTGCAATGATCTTCTGTACGGCCTATGTCGGTCTCAACCTGACGGCGGACATGCTGTCGATTGTTGTTAATCCGCGATTGAGGCATCCGAGATGACGAGCGAGGTACAGGCACCGGAAACGGTCGTCGGCGAAGCACCCGGGTCCCGCGGTTTCCAAACGGCGGCATGGATCGGCGTCGCTATCCTTGGATTCTGGGTTCTCATTGCTGGATTCGCGCCGCTGATTGCTCCGTACGGCCAGGGAGAACTGCTTTC
>CAZCVU010000650.1:0-1700 GCA_964501745.1 uncultured Flavobacteriales bacterium
GAATCTCATTCTCGCCCGGATCGCCCAAGCGTTCCAGAGAAAGCGTCAAACAATCAATCCTTTGCGATCGATATCGCCTGCGTCGCCGCGTCTTTGGCGCCAACCGCCACGCGCCTGGCCTCACGCTCCCGACGGTCGGCAAAATCCTTGAGCCGTATCGGCGTTCGCCGCCGCCCCCAGGTTCCCGCAGGTCCATCAAATACGCCGGTGCACGGCACACCACAACTTTTGCACTTACCGTCGTTGGTCAGGTGCCACTCGGTGATCATGTGCCAATCGCGGCCGATCAATCTTGTGTCGCACCCATGACAATAGGTGCTGCCCGTTTCCTGATCGTGAATGTTGCCAGCGTAGGCATAACGGATACCGTTCTTCACAGCGATGTTGCGCGCCCGGATCACCGACGCGTCCGGCGTGTTGCCCTTCTCGAGCATCCTGTAGTCCGGGTGAAAAGCGGTGAAGTGCATCGGCACCTCTGGTCCAAGCTCCTGCAACACCCACTGCGTCATTTCCTCGATCTCGGATTCCGAATCGTTCTCGTCTGGAATCAGCAGCGTCGTCAGCTCAACCCAGACGTCTGTCTCTTGCTTTAGATACTTGAGCGTCTCCAGTACCGGCGCCAGCGAAGATGAACACAGTCGCTTATAGAAATCCTCGGTAAAGGCCTTAAGATCGACGTTGACCGCATCCATGTGATCGAAAAATTCGACACGCGGTTCCGGACATATATAACCGGCGGTCACCGCGACATTCTTGACCCCGCGTTCGCGGCAGGCGTCCGCTACGTCAACCGCATACTCAAGAAAGATGACCGGATCGTTATAGGTATAGGCCACCGAGCGGCAGCCTGTTCTTAACGCTGCTTCGGCCAGCAACTGAGGTGACGCTGCATCGGCAAGTGTGTCGATCTCGCGGGATTTTGAGATATCCCAATTCTGGCAGAACTTGCAGGTGAGATTACAGCCAGCCGTGCCAAACGACATCACCGGTGTACCCGGCAGGAAGTGGTTGAGCGGTTTCTTTTCGATCGGATCGATGCAGAAGCCGCTGGATCGGCCATAGGTCGTGAGCAGCAACTGGTCGCCTGCCCGCCCGCGCACGAAACATAGCCCGCGCTGTCCTTCGTGCAGCTTGCAGAGGCGTGGGCAGAGATCGCACCGCACGCGACCGTCCTCCAACCAATGCCAATAGCGCGCCGGAACGCCTTCAATCTGATTGTTTTCGGATAATTGGGTCATGTCATCCTGCACCCTATATATAGGAGAAGGTCTGGCAGGTTCGAGTGTGCCGGCAAAAAGATTCAAACGGCGAGAGTTGGCCCGTTGCCCTAGGAAGTGGCAGTTGGTTATCATTTGAACCTGCAACGGCGAGGCACTTACGCGATGACATCGATCCGTACCGCAGCGGTGGCCGGTTGGTTCTACCCGGACGATCCCGGCGAATTGCAGGCTGCAGTCGTGCACTACCTATCGGAAGCGGCGGGCAGGTCTCCGGCCCGGACTTGGGCGCCAAAAGCGATTATCGTGCCTCACGCGGGCTACGCGTACTCGGCACCGGTCGCGGCAACGGCCTACAACGTGCTTCGCGACATAGCCGAGCGCACAAGCCGTGTCATACTGCTTGGCCCCAACCATCGCGTTCCCTTGACCAATATTGCCGCGCCGAGTGCCGATGCCTTCGCCACGCCGAATGGTGAAATC
>CAZCVU010000651.1:0-1691 GCA_964501745.1 uncultured Flavobacteriales bacterium
AAGGCCGAACAGAAGCGCCAATGACGTCAGAAATGCCGGAAACTGCTGACCTGTTTCTTCCTGACGCCTATGCGCCCAACGCGCGAGCAGGAAGACTGCCACGATCGCCGCGAAAAATGTGATCATGACTGCGGAGAAACCTGGTTCGAAAATCGGCTTTGGTGTGAACAGTCCGCGGATATTCAAGAAAATCGCGTCGAATGCGTTGTAACTCTGCCTCGGCGACGGCATGACCCGCAGCACCGCGAAATACCAAAAGAAGATCTGCAATAGCAGCGGGATGTTGCGCAGCAACTCGATATACACGGCCGCCAGTTTGGCGACCAGCCAGTTTGTGGATAACCGGGCGATGCCAATGATAAAGCCGAGTATCGTTGTGAGAACGATGCCGATCGCCGACACCAGGAGCGTATTGAGCAACGCCACGAAGAATGTACGGCCGTAGGAACGCTCCTCACTGTAGTCGATAAGGTGCAGGTCGATACTGAAACCTGCCGTCTTGGTAAGAAAACCGAATCCCGAGGCGATGCCCCGGCGCTCCATGTTGTCGAGCGTGTTGTTGACGATGTAGGCGCCGAACAAGATGACGCCGGCCAGCACGAGCACCTGGTAGAACACGGCCCGGTAACGGGGATCGTTCCAAATCGCAGGTTTTGCCGGCGCAATACTTTCCTGCACGTCCGCCGCCATCTCGCGCTCCTAAGATTCCGTTCCGGACCGGTCAAAGGGTAAGGGCACCCCCGGCGTAACGCCGAGCGTGCCCTTCCCTATTCCTACCAGGGTGGTACTTACCGCACTGGCATCGGATATTGCAGACCACCATCCTTCCACAGTGCATTCACGCCACGAGACAGACCGATTGGCGTATTCGGGCCGACATGTCGGGCATAGCTTTCGCCGTAGTTACCGACCTGTTTGACGATGTGATAGCTCCAGTCGTTGGGCAGCCCGATACTCTTGCCGAGGTCACCCTCAGTTCCAAGCAGCCGTTTGATGACTGGATTCTTGCTCGACCGCATTTGGTCGACATTTTTCGAATTGACGCCATATTCCTCAGCTTCGAGCATGGCGTACAGGCTCCAACGTACGACATCGCCCCACTTGTTGTCGCCATGGCGCACGACCGGGCCCAACGGTTCCTTTGAAATGGTCTCGGGCAGAACCATATGGGCGTTTGGATCCTTCAGCTTTAGCCGCTGTGCGGCAAGGCCAGATCGGTCCGTGGTGTAGGTGTCGCAACGTCCAGCATCATACGCCGCCACAACCTCGTCCGCCTTCTCGAAAACAACCGGGTTGTACTTCATGCTGTTGGCGCGGAAGAAGTCGGCCATGTTCAGCTCGGTCGTCGTTCCGATATTCACGCAAACCGATGCGCCGCCGAGCTCTTTGGCACTCTTGACGCCTAGATCCTTGCGGACCATGAAGCCCTGGCCGTCATAGTAGTTGACGCCGACAAAATCGAGACCCAACGCCGTATCACGCACCAAGGTCCAGGTCGTGTTGCGCGAGAGAACGTCGATTTCGCCCGACTGCAGCGCCGTAAACCGCTCTTTCGCAGACAGCGGCGTGTATTTCACTTTGTTGGCGTCGCCGAACACCGCCGCGGCTACCGCACGGCAGACATCGACATCGATACCGGTCCAATTACCGGCTTGATCTGGATTGGAGAAGCCCGGCAGACCCTGGCTCAC
>CAZCVU010000652.1:0-1688 GCA_964501745.1 uncultured Flavobacteriales bacterium
ACAGGGCACATCAGCACCGTGTCAACTTCATCGCCACGCAGAAGTTTGGCAAGCTCGGGAACATTCGGCTCCATGTCTTCGGGCCGGCTGGCACCCATGAAGGCGTAGTGGAACTTCGCCACCGAACCGATGACACCCTCGGCTTCGAGTTCGCACATGCGGTCGATGGGAATAGTTACGTTAATGTCCTGTTGGAATCCCGTACGATCGAAGTTGGGCGAGAGGTGGCTCATCACCAACTCACCATGGTCGACGTCCGTTGGGATCAGGCGAAATTCTCCCGAGAAGAACGGATACGGCTTGTCGCCCCGGCGCTCGATACCGGCCGTGGAGATCAGCGCGATTCGGCTCTCTGATACCGGTTTCGCGGGTGTCCACGGGGTGTGGTCGAACTCAGGCAACCGCAGGTCTGCGAGATAGTCTTGTTCATATTGCGGAAGGTCTTCCCAGCGCGCCATGCCGAATTCTCCATTTTGACAAAACGAGCCCGAACGGTCGCCCGTTCGGGTTGTTACAAACATTTACAAAGTCCAACATCCTAGACAAGACGCTGCAATACCAAGGACGCAGAACTCGGCCTGTCTGGCCCTTCCGGGGGCTGGGCGCTCGGCTCAGCTTGGTTCCTGGCCGGATGTCGCCACCTGCTCCCACCCTGCAAAAGATCATTTCGTCACTCGCCGACCCTAAGCAGAAGTCTCGTCACCGAACGTTTCCTCATCCCCAATAAGCAGACGCACTCGCCATTCGGCTTGCTCGGCTGGTGATAGCCAGGAGCGGTCATGATTTCTGTGCCGCGTGGAGACGACAGTCGAAAAGGACGCGATCGCCTGCCGGGCGAATTGGAACGGACGGATCGGCAGCCCGGCGTCCGTTCGTGCCCTTGTCCGGTTGAGTATGGGCCAATTTACTCCGCCGCCGCCGCGCTGGCGAAAGACTGCTCGTAGTCCTTCAATGCATTCTCGAGGAAGGCGTCTCGTTCCTTGCCCTCGTAGGCGTCGCCGGCCTCGCAGATCTCAAGCACCTTCTTGCAGACCTCGCGGATGAGGTCCTCGTCGTCGCGGCCGTCCTGGACCGGGATCGCCAGGATCGTGTTGTTGGTGTAGTTGTGGTCGAGCTCACCGGCATTGGCGCGCCGATGCATGACGTCGGGCTGGGCGCCGGGGCTCTCGCCGCGAATGGCCCGGCGCAGGTTCTGCCGGTTCATGTAGACGCCGACGTCCTCGCGCATGGGGTTCTCCAGGGCATGGACGGCGATTCGCCGCTGGCTGGTCACCGCGTCCCAGTCGCCGGGCAGGCGCTGCGCCACCTCGCGCGGCCGGTGGCCGGTCTGGCCGTCCAGGAAATCGGCCATGTCGTAGCCGCATTTCGACTTGTCGCCCGTTCCGAATGGATCGATCGACGGGCCGAACATGCGCAGGCCGAAGACGATGCTGTTCTCGTTGTCGACGGGCACGTACCAACGGGACATGAAGACGCGGTGGAAATGCCGCACCTCGCGGCCGTCCTCCGAGGCATAGGCGTGCAGGGTGATGTTGGGCAGGATGATGTCGTTCTGCCGCACCCAGATCTTGTCCGTGCCGACCCGGCGACCGGCGATGAAGACCATGGCGGAATCGCCGCGGACGCTGGCGTACTCCATCACCGGCATCTGGGCGAACACCGGATTGAAGGCGGTCGACGGGTAGGAC
>CAZCVU010000653.1:0-1687 GCA_964501745.1 uncultured Flavobacteriales bacterium
GACGGCAGCCGGCAGCGGCCGCCGCCCCGACCAATCCGGCATTCCCCAGTTTGCCGGTGCGGATACGACCGATGGATCTCAACTGAAAAGATGTTCGTAATGATGCGTTGCGGCGCATGACCGTTTTCGCGAAAGCTATCCGGAAAAGATCGATAAAGAACTGGTTCTTTACGCTGTTTGGATGACAGTATGCGAAAGCGAGCATGCAGAGTTCGCGTATATAGTCAATTTGTGCATCTACTCTCATTAGCGCCCCTTTTGCTGTCACTTACTGGCTGCCGCACTCGTACGGACCATGGGACGCCAATGCTCTGAGGGCCCGATCGAATGATTGCGCTTGAATACTGGTACCGTCCTGTACGCCATGATCACGAAGGCAGGCGCCGATCTGGCAATTCATGAATGCGCTCGATACATATCTACACAAAAGCGCAGTTGTCGGGGCTGCGGGCAAGATGGGCAGCGGCATTTCGTTGTTGCTAGCGCAGGAGCTTGCAATGCTCAGCCGCCGTGACGATGCGGAGCCGCCGGTGTTGACACTGGTTGATGTGAGCGAGTCGGCTCTGTCTGCTTTGCGCGAGTACATCGCCGTACAGACGCGCAAGCGGGCGGCGAAAACTCCGCAGCTCCTGCAGACGTTTTATCCCATGACCGCGGCGGACGAAGTGGCGGACGCCTTCGTCAACGACACACTTGCCGTGATTCGGATGACGACAGCGATCGAGGATATCGGAGGCTCCCGTCTTGTTCTGGAAGCCGTGCCGGAAATCGAACCACTGAAGATTGAGACACTGCGTCGGATCGATGCGGCGGGCACCGGCCAGGCCTGGCTGCTTTCCAATACATCCTCAATACCCATTGGCCATCTCGACACCACGGCGGATCTTGGCGGCCGGATTGTCGGGCTGCATTTCTACAATCCGCCGGCGGTCCAGAAGTTGGTTGAACTGATTCCAGCCTCTTCAACACAGCCGCAACTCGTGGCGATTGCCTCGGACCTGATCCAGCGCCTGGGCAAGACCGAAGTGCTCGCAGCCGATGTGGCGGGGTTCATCGGCAACGGATTCTTCATTCGCGATACGCTCCATACGCTTGCAATGACCGAGCGTCTGGCGACGCAACGGCCGTTACATGAAGCTGTATACGCGATGGATCGCGTCACACGCGACGGCTTGCTGCGACCGATGGGCGCCTTCCAGCTGATCGACTATGTCGGGCTCGATGTCTTTCACGCAATCACCCGGACGATGGGCACTCACATTGATGACGAGCTGTTCGAGGCACCGTTGATCGAGGCATTGTTGAACGACGGGCACAGCGGCGGCCAATACCCGGATGGCACCCAGAAAGACGGGTTTTTCCAATACGACGGGCGCCAGGCAGTCGCTGTCTTCGACCGCGACACGGGCGGCTATGAGGCATTCACCAGCGGCGTTGATGCCGAACTGAGCCTCAACTCCCACATCACCTGGAAATCATTACTGCAGGATCCATGCGCTGCGGACAGATTGGACGAGCACTTCGCCATGCTGGCAGAGTCGGAATCGACAGGCGCACGCCTGACGCGTGAGCAGCTAGCCGCTTCGCGACAGATCGGCGAGCGCCTCATAGCTACGGGCGTGGCGGCAAGCGCGGCCGATCTCGAGGCGGTTCTGCAGCTGGGATTTCATCACGCGTACGGAGCAAT
>CAZCVU010000654.1:0-1687 GCA_964501745.1 uncultured Flavobacteriales bacterium
GGTGACGCTCTCGATCGAGGGTGATATCGCGGGGACGCCGGCGTTCATGGCGCCGGAACAGGCAGCGGGGCGCATCGCCGACATCGACACACGTAGCGACGTGTATGCCCTCGGCGTGATCACGTACCGCTTGCTGACCGGTGAATCACCGCACGACCTTACCGGTGGTCGGTTGGATGTGTTGATGCGAATTGTCGAAACCGATGTGCGTCGTCCTGCCGAAATGAGCCGAGCGATCGATGGTGAACTCGAAGCGCTCCTGCTCAAATCCCTCGCGAAGGATCCGAATGGTCGTTATGCATCCGCGGGTGATTTTGCTGACGACATCCACAACTATCTCATCGGTGAACCGCTTGCCGCTCGCACACCAACCACAATGTACTTCTTACGCAAACGTCTCAAGCGTTACCGCGTCCCTATCACGATCGCCGTGACGATGGCGATAGTCATCATCTCGCTTGCGGCAACCTGGCTGGTCCGTGAACGCGACCTTCGGGTCGAGGCACAGCGTTTGGAGAAGAAGGCCAGTGACGAGGCGAAGAAGGCGCGTGACGCCGAAGCCGACGCGCTGACGGCCGAAGGAATATCGCGCGAAGCCGAGGCCAAAGCAAAACACGAAGCCGCCGCCGCTCGCCGGTCGCTTTATTTCAACAAGGTTGCTCTCGCCCTGCAGTATGTCGAAGGCGGCGACCTCGATCGTGCCAACGCGCTGCTGGACGAATCTCCCAAGGAATTGCGCAGTTGGGAGTGGTACTACCTCAAGCATGAGGCCCGTACGCTTGAACTGGAGATATCCGGTTGCACCGGCCCACTTGCACTGCGTCCTGACGGACGCATATTGGCCGCCCGCGTTTCAAAAGGGCCCCCTCGACTTGCCCTTTATGAAATGCCTTCCGGACGCCTGTTGCGCATGATTGACATGAGCAAGAAGCGGCTTAGTCACGTCGCGTTCAGCCGAAATGGGAAGATGATTGTCACCGGTGATGCCAGCGGTACTCTCAAAGTCTGGAACAGCGTCAGCGGCCAACTTATGCAAACGTTCGAAACTGGCCAGCCCAGTTGGAGGGACGTGGCATTTAGTACGAACGGCAAGTACGTCTTTTCCGCAAGTCCACTTAACGCGAAGGTCTGGGATCTAGCGAACGGCGGTCTCTACCATGCTTTACCTGATCTCCAAAAGCCCATCGAACACGCATGTCTCAGTCGGGACGGCAACCGCATCGCCGTGCTGCAGCGGGACCTACTTAGGATCTGGGACCTGAGCGAAAAGAAATGGCTTGCGCAGACACGCGATGGTCCCCACGTCCATGGAAACGGCCTTGCCTACGCCTTGGGTGACAGAAGTTTGGTCATGGTCAAGAGGAGCGGGACGTATTGGCTGTACGACCCCGACGACTTGAGCGTCCAGGGATTCAGACGCACCAACGCAAACCGTCACTACGCGACCGCCATTTCTGGTGAGACGGTCGCTCTCAATGTTGGTTCTCGAACGATAGTGATGGATCTGGTCTCAGGCAGAACCTCAGGCGTCTATGCCAGCCGCGTAGGCTCCGTTGCGATAGCTGACTCCAGGATTGCCATGACGGGACCGAACGGTGTCGTCCAAGTGCGACGCCGTGTACGTCTGCAGCGGGGCAAACTTTTTCATTGGCACGAAGTAACAGCGGTCGCTCTGGACCCGGCCGAC
>CAZCVU010000655.1:0-1686 GCA_964501745.1 uncultured Flavobacteriales bacterium
CGCATTGTTACGTGATGAGAATTCTGCTTTGAATTCGGGCAGTTCTTCCTTTGCTTCGTTGAGGAGCCATCTTATAGTCCGCGCGCCCAGCAGCAACGAGATGCATAGGGGCTGGTGGCGTCTTTCGAGCGCCCTCAAACAACAGTGTTGGCACAAATAATAGCGGCTTCTTGCAGGGTGATTGAATCGTAGCGATGGACGAACTGCTTAGAGAATATTTGCCGATACTGATCTTCTTCGCGATTGCTGTGGGGTTGTCGCTCGCCATGGTCGTTGCGAGCTATATCATGGCGCGGCAGAAACCAGATTCTGAGAAACTCTCGGCCTACGAATGCGGCTTCGATGCCTTCGCCGATGCGCGCAGTCGTTTCGACGTCCGGTTTTACCTGGTTGCCATACTCTTCATTATTTTTGATCTGGAAGTCGCCTTCCTGTTTCCCTGGGCTATTTCATTAGGTGACATAGGTTTGTTCGGCTTTTGGTCGATGGTGGTATTCCTGACGGTATTGACCGTGGGCTTCGTCTACGAATGGAAGAAGGGGGCGTTGGAGTGGGAGTAAACGGCCCAGATGAATCGACGCTGCTGGCTCCAGGTATTGCGGGCGGCAGCGCTCTGAGCACTGTTTCCGACGCGTTGGCCGACAAAGGCTTCCTTGTCACTAATATGGACAAGATGGTCAATTGGGCGCGCACCGGCTCGCTATGGCCGATGACCTTCGGATTGGCGTGCTGTGCCCTTGAAATGATACATGCCTACATGCCCCGCTACGATCTCGATCGCTTCGGGGTGGTACCTCGGGGCAGCCCCCGCCAATCCGATGTGATGATTGTCGCCGGCACGCTATGTAACAAGATGGCGCCGGCGCTACGCAAGGTCTACGACCAGATGGCGGAGCCGCGCTGGGTAATCTCAATGGGGTCATGCGCCAACGGTGGCGGCTACTACCACTACTCATACTCGGTCGTGCGTGGCTGTGACCGAATTATTCCAGTCGATATTTACGTGCCAGGCTGTCCGCCGACAGCCGAGGCCCTGGTTTACGGTATTCTTCAATTGCAGAAGAAGATTCGGCGCACGGGCACGATCGCGCGCTGAAGGCGATGACCGGATGAATCAGGCGCTGGCAGACCTTGGCGAATATATTTCGAACAGCCTGCCTGAGGATGTTCTGGAAACCGGTCTCATCAACGATGAACTCGTACTCGTCGTTCGGACGGCATCGATCCTTCGGGTCATGATATTCCTCAAGAACGATGCGAACTGTCTGGCAAAGGTTCTGGTTGACGTATGTGGTGTCGACTACCCCGACCGGCAGCAGCGCTTCGAGGTTGTCTACAATCTTCTAAGCCCAAAGCATAATCTACGCCTACGCTTGAAGGTCACGACCGACGAAGACGAGCCGGTGCCTTCGGTGACCAGCGTCTTTCCCACCGCAGGTTGGTTCGAACGGGAGTGCTGGGACCTTTATGGCGTATTCTTCAGTGAACATCCCGATCTGCGCCGAATCATGACAGACTACGGGTTTGACGGACACCCGTTACGCAAGGATTTTCCGCTATCGGGCTTTGTTGAGGTTCGCTATGACGACGAACAGCGGCGCGTCGTGCAGGAACCGGTACACCTGAATCAGGAGTACCGCAGTTTCGATTTTCTGAGCCCCTGGGAGGGCGTTCAACGCCAGCTTC
>CAZCVU010000656.1:0-1682 GCA_964501745.1 uncultured Flavobacteriales bacterium
CGTCCCCTAGGGGATTTGAACCCCTGTTACCGGCGTGAGAGGCCGGCGTCCTAGGCCACTAGACGAAGGGGACCCGGTTTGCAAGCAGCCCCACTCTTAGCCGAAACATATGGCCGCCAGCAACGGGTTTTCGCGGTACGGGCCGGCGGGCGATATAAACAGACCCAACTTAGTTTGTGCCTCAGACCGCGGTCTGCACGTCGTCAACCGTGCCATTCTTGGCGGCCGCCGCATAGCGATGCGCCGCCGCGATCATCGCCTCGACATCCTGCTCCGATGTGTTGAAGGCGGTGACCAGACGCACGCAATGCGGTCCGCCGGCAGCCCAAGGGTAGAACTGGAAGCCATCGGCCAGCAGGCCCTCGCTGACGCGCGGCGGCAGGGTCATGAACAGCTCGTTAGCCTGCACCGGATGCAGCAGCTCGGCGTCCGGCAGGTCGGCCAGCCCCGCGGCAAGGCGCGCCGCCATGGCGTTGGCGTGGCCGGCGTTGCGCAGCCACAAATCGTCGTTGAGGTAGGCCTCGAGCTGGACCGACAGGAAGCGCATCTTCGACCACAGGTGACCGGCGCGTTTGCGCCGATAACCGAATTCGCCGGCCAGGGCCTGGTCGAACAAGACGACGGCCTCGGCCGCCAGGGCGCCGTTCTTGGTGGCGCCGAAAGACAGGGCGTCGAGACCGGCGCGCCAGGTCGCCTCGGCCGGGCTACAGCCCAACGAGACCAGCGCGTTGGCGAAGCGCGCGCCGTCCATGTGCAGCTTCAGATCGCGTTTCCGGCAGAGAGCGGAAATCGCCCGAATCTCATCGACGCTATAGATCGTGCCGGCCTCCGTCGCCTGCGACAGCGTCACCGCCGCCGGCTGGCTGTGGTGCACGAAGCCGACCTGGAAGCGGCCGAGCGCTGCCTGCAGATTATCGGGGGTAAGCTTGCCATGCTCGCCCGCGAGCGGCACCAGCTTGGCGCCGCTATAGAATTCCGGGGCGCCGCATTCATCCTCCCAGGCATGGCTCTCCTGGAGGCACAGGATTGCGCCATAGGGTGGCGCCATGACCGACAGCGCAAGCGCGTTGGCGGCGGTGCCGGTGGCCACCGGGAAGACCGCTACCTCGGTCTCGAAGATGTCGTTGAAGCGCTGACGCAGACGATCGCTCAGCGGGTCCGCACCGTAGGGCATCGCCGCACCCTGATTGGCCTGCGCAACGGCATCGACGATCTCCTGCGAGGCGCCGCTAACATTATCGCTGCAGAAGTTCACTATTCGGCCGTCCCTTTTTGCAGCATGATCGTGCCCAGTTGCTGACCGGTTTCAAGGTCGAGGATGAGGAGTCGCTCGCCAGCTTCGGCCAGGATTAGATGAATGACAAGTCGAACTTCTTCATCGGCAAACGTCTTCACTTCGGCACCCGGCGGCAACTCGATCATGCGTTCACCGAAGCTGCGCGACACCCCCCTGTCGGCAACCGCCAGATCGCCAAGCTTGTTTACAATGCCATAGACCAGGAGGCCCGCAGCAGCCACGATCATGACCCCAAGAACGATCACCAGAACTTTCAGTGCGCGCATATCATGGCCTCGGATGCGATCCACATGACACAACCCGGCTCCGCAGTATCGCATACGGTTTCCGACAAGGAAGCCGGCGAACGGTTCGACCGCCTGCTCGCCCGATCCTGCCCAGAACT
>CAZCVU010000657.1:0-1682 GCA_964501745.1 uncultured Flavobacteriales bacterium
AAGGACATAAATATTCTCGGTAGTTGGGCTTTCACCGCCGACGACATCGCCCTGGGTATTGATCTTTTGTACCGCAGCCGCGACCGCTTCCCTTATGCCGACATGCAGATGCGCTTCGCCTTCAGCGAACAAGGCATTGCCGAGGCCATCGCCAGCGCCAACGCCATGCGCTGCGTCAAAGCCACCATCGTGCCGCACCCGGAGATCGTTGATTGAGGTTGGCTTTTTTGATTTGCGGTGATTTGTAAATGCTCCAGTATTCGTGGATCTGGGCCGGCGAGCGGAGAGAACCACCGCCGTCGCCAACCCAGCCCTGCCCTTTGTTGGATCGCCCGGTGGGATCATGTTTGCGCTGGTCATGTCTGCTGCCGCCATCGTCGCCGCCGTCGCCGCGGTGCTCTATATCAAACTGCGCTCCGAACGCGCTGCTCAGCAATTCCAGGACGCGCACAAGGAGCAGGTCAAACTGCTGGTGGTGGAAGTCAAGGAATGCCGTGACGCCCTGACGGTCATGGCGACCAGCATCGGCCGCCTGAACCAGGATGACGATCGCTTGGACGATCTCAGCGAATCGCGGAAGGATCGCCTCAAATCGCTGGAGGAGGAGCTGGCAAGTCTGAACGACCGCATCACGAAGATCACCCGACAGGTAAAACTCAGCATCGACCCGCAGCGCTTCTAGGGCAAAATTCACGACGCCTCTCAGGCCCCGCAGCGGCGCCACGGGCACCCTGTTTTTTGCTGAATACCAAGCTCTTACCCCTTGAAATCAAACAGAATTCTGGTAACTGGGCGGCGCCCATCCGGAGCGCTGGGATGATGACCTGCGCGGCGCCTGATATGCCTCGCCGCGGGCAGCGGCCGCATATCCCTTCATCGCGGAAAATCCTTCCTGGACATTCTCTCGCCACTCCGGGACGGATGCAGGTATTATGCTACCCATATCACAACTTTGGGACACTGCGCGGAGATCTTATAATCGTGCGTGTAGACAATACCTCAAACTATTGCACGAGCTTGGCTACGACTGCCGAATGCAATCCGATATGGCCGGGTGGGCCGATTGGCGCCGAGCGCAGGGCGGCCAAACCGCCTACTCGTTCGATCCAAAGGACAGCGAGCTGACGCCGGACAATTCCTTTTGGATCGCCGCACGATACATCGGGTCAAACCCGGAGCGGCGAGAGGATACGCTTGATGGGCTGGGGGCGGTGGGCGCGTGCCGTATTTATGTTACCGAGGACTTGGTCGAACTGGTGGCCTCGGCAAAAATTTGGTTCCGCGAGGGAGCGGCGCGACGCACCGAAGTGGTCCCGGGACTGCCGGCTATTTCCGGCTGCATCGGCCACCACGGCGGACTGTTCGTGCGTCCGGCGCACCGGCGCCTCGGCTTGCCGGTGGCGCTGTCACGGCTGGCCCGATTTTCGATTGCGGCGCGCTGGATACCCGATTGGGACAGCGGTCTTTTGACCCAGGACCCGCCGCCCGGTCGTGAAATGGCGAAAAAGTATGGCTTTGCCTACGACCTGCCCCTGGTTCGGGGATGGTCGGCAGCTCGGCAGGGACCGGCCGCCGTCAATTTACTGCTGCTCGATAGCTCTGGTATTTTCGATCAGGCGCGGCGCGATTCGGCAATCATCGAGCGTTACGACCGAGGCGATTCGCGTGATGCGCTCACCGCC
>CAZCVU010000658.1:0-1681 GCA_964501745.1 uncultured Flavobacteriales bacterium
ATTTCTCCCGGATTGTCGTAGGCCGCGCCCCCGACCTGGTGGTGAAGATAATGGAATTCGGCAACGCCGGCATATCCGGCTTCGAGCATTTCCATTTGGGCGAGAGCGGCGATGGCCGCGACCCGATCCGGGGAAAGAGCTTTCAGGAATCCGTACATCCGATTGCGCCACGACCAGAAACTGTCCTGCCCGTCGACGCCCCTTGCCTCCGTCAACCCGGCGAGAGCGCGCTGAAAAGCGTGACTGTGCAAATTCGCCGGTGCGGGCAGGAGCGCCTTTCCCGTCATCACCCGATCCGATGGTTGGGGCGAGGTCCCGGTTTCCACGGACGCAATCCGTCCACGGGCATCGATGGTCACCCGCACCTTATCGGCCCAGCCCTCGGGAAGGAGCGCATAATCCGCGAAGAGAACGTTCATTGGTTTCTTGACATTTTTAGCGTCGGCCTATTATGTCTAGACATAATAGGCCGACGCACGATGATATACAATGCTCTGTTTGAATGTTTTTTATCGAAGGCCGTGACGATGGGAAACCTACTTCTCCGTGATTGTCGAATGGCACGCATGACCCAAAACCAAGGAGCCTACGGCTTGTTGGAGGACGGCGCGCTGGCGCTCTCTGGTGAACGCATCAAGTGGGTGGGGGCGGCCTCGGAAATCCCGGCGTCTTTTCAAGATTGGCCGGCCGAGGACTTATCCGGACGACTGGTCACCCCCGCTCTCATCGATTGCCATACCCATATGGTTTTCGGCGGTCATCGCGCGCGGGAATTCGAACTGCGGCTCGAAGGGGCCAGCTACGAGCAAATCGCCAAGGAAGGCGGCGGGATCGTATCGACGGTGAGACAGACCCGCGCGAAAAGCCGAAGCGAACTGACCGAGGCCGCCTTGCCGCGACTGGACGCTTTTTTGGCCGAAGGTGTGGGCACCGTCGAAATCAAATCGGGTTACGGCCTTACGGTGGAAGACGAACTCAAGATGCTCCGGGCCTCCCGCGCTTTGGCGCAAATGCGATCCGTACGCATCAAAAACACCTTCTTGGGGGCCCACGCCGTGCCCGAGGAATATGCCGGGAATGCGGATGCCTATATCGGCGAGGTTTGTCTACAGGCGCTCGAACAAGGGGTCGCCGAAAATCTTATCGACGCCGTCGACGCCTTTTGCGAGAACATCGCTTTTTCGCCGGAGCAGGTCGAACGGGTTTTCCAGCGGGCGGCCTCACTTAGCATCCCCGTCAAACTCCACGCGGAACAGCTTTCCAATATGGGAGGCGCGGTCATGGCGGCGCGGTACGGCGCCCTTTCCGCGGATCACCTCGAATATTTGTGCTGCTGCCCTTGGTGTGCCCCCTATGTGGGTAGACACAATCCAGGGCGCTGAACTGTGGGCTGTCCAAATGGCCCTCCAGCATGTAATGTTTCCCGAGTGTTTGTATACTGATTGCAATTCTGTGCGTCTTGGCACGAAGCAACCATTGAATTGGGCACGGTATGCTCGAATATGGCTTGTCATTGCCTCGCATGTTGAGGAGCAACATGATTTAGTGCAGTGGATGCCTGCTCATACCAGCGAGTCCAGCATTGGTCAGAAGCAGTGTAGCAATGGCGTGATTGTCGATCGTGACATGTGGAACGCCAATGGCATTGATACCAAAGGAGGACCGTGCCACAAGAAGATGC
>CAZCVU010000659.1:0-1679 GCA_964501745.1 uncultured Flavobacteriales bacterium
CTGGCTCACATATGTTGTTGTAAAATCGATGTCGCATGTCCGTTTCGTAACCCTCATCAACATCATCCTCGACCGCGAAATCGTGCCGGAACTGTTGCAGGGGGATTGTACACCGGACCAGTTGTGCGAGGCGGTGGCTCGATTGCTGGAGTCAGGTGGGGCGGAGCAGGTGGCTGCAACCGGCGAAGCGCTGGAACGCATCGGTATTGGTGATGAGCGGCCAAGCATGCGTGCCGCCCGCGCGCTGTTGCGCATCATCGCCGAGGACCCCGAAGCGGCGTAACAACTCGGATAACGCAACCCGCGGAGAAGACGCGCTATGAGCGATCAAACACCGGCCGAACCCGCTGCAGTCGATAGCAGTAAGTTCCGGTTTCTACACACTATGATCCGGGTCAGAGATCTGGAGAAATCGATCGACTTTTACACCCGCCTTCTCGGCATGAAGCTGCTGCGTAAGAAGGATTTCCCGACGGGCGAGTTCACGCTTGCCTTTGTCGGCTATGGCGACGAAGCCAGCAACGCAGTGCTCGAGCTGACCCATAACTGGGGCCAGCAGGAGGACTACCAGCTCGGCGACGCGTTTGGACATATTGCGATCGCCGTACCCGACATTTACGCTACCTGCGAGCAACTGGCTTCAGAGAAAGTCAACATACCGAGGTCGCCCGGACCGATGAAACATGGCGGCGCGACGATCGCCTTCATCGATGATCCCGACGGCTACAAGATCGAGCTGATCGAGCGCAGCTAAGCGCCCGATCGGGCACTGGCAGGTTTTGGCAAAGCGGGCGAGACCTTATCTACTAGTAGATAACCGTGAGGATATGCAAAGTGCCGCCCCACGCTGTCGGCGTATGGCCCGGCGGGCAATTTCCGTTGTCGGCCTGGAAGAGGCAGGATCGAAGCTGGATCACATCGTCAAGATAACGGTTTGGCGGACTGGTGCCACGGCGACGCCGGCTATGGTGTCATCGCAAAGTGAATGAAGGGCATCCATTATTGCTCGACGCGGGTCGGAGTCACGGCACTCGCCCGCCCCGAGTTTATTGTTGAGATCGACGTAATGCCGTCATTCCTGACGACGAAACGTGAGGGCACCGGCGGATACGGCGTCGGGCGGTCGACCCGCCGCGCTACGACCGGCCTACGCCAGCTTACCTGCTTCTTCGCCCCAGATCTCCAGCCCAAAGCGTTCATCCAAGTCGCGTCTGAATACCTGGTCTGTCTGCCGGTGCGAAATGCGCCAACCTTCCTCCGTTCGCTCAAACTCGGCCTCGCAGTCGCTGAGACGGTGCGGCCCCTCGAACGCGATCGGGTCGTCGCGCTCCTCGATCTTGACGCCTCTGGTGTAATAGATGGTGTTATAGGTTCGGGCTTCCGCGTGGTTCTCGTCGATGACGTTAACCACCATGTTCGTCAGCACGTGGCGGATCGTACCGTCGCCTAAAGCGCCGTAAAGTGCCTGGACGATTTCGTCGCGGCCTTTGAGATTGACCACCGAACGCCAGTCGATATCCGGCGTGAATAGCTGTGCCGCTTTCTCATACTCCTTCTGGTCCACGTGGTGGTAATACTGGCGCCAGAGCTTCTGGCAATCCCATTCGATCGCCCGTTCTTCTTCACGTGTCATCGCTGACTATTCCCTCGCTGCCAGACTAGGTTGTACTACTTGCGTC
>CAZCVU010000660.1:0-1670 GCA_964501745.1 uncultured Flavobacteriales bacterium
GGGTGAGCCCGCGTGAGTTGGACGTAGACCGTCTTCGGGAGCAGCTTCAGCGCGATGGCGTAGTTGTCTAAGGGAACATCAACGCGAAAAAGAAATGTAACGCTCCTCGTCCATCCGACGCTATGGGAGCCGGATTAGCGGGGCGGAGGCGAGAATGGCCGAGAGGGAACAGGTAGACGTGCTGGTCGTGGGGGGCGGCATGGCGGGTGTTTGCGCCGCCGTCGCCGCGGCGCGCGGCGGCGCGCGAGCCGTCCTCACGGAACAGTATCCCTTCCTGGGCGGGACCGCGACGGCTGGGTTGCTGGGGACCCTCTTCACTTTTCACAACATGAAGGGCGAGCATATCGCCGGAGGCCTTCCCCAGGAGATCATCGACGAGTTGATAAAGCTCGGTGGTGCCTTCCCCGAAGGGCACCTTCACAACGCCTACGGGAACGCCTACAGTGTCACGCCCGTCGACGCCGAGGTTCTCAAGCTCGTCACCCAGAAAATGTGCGTCGACGCCGATGTTCGACTTGTTCTCGGTACCTATGCGCTCGGCCCTATTATGGAGGGCGACCAAGTAGTAGGAGCGCGGATCGTAAACAAGAGCGGAAAGAGCGAGATCCGGTCGCGGACCGTCATCGACGCGAGCGGGGACGCGGACATCGCCGCCCGCGCGGGGGCGCCCTTTCACCTCGGCGACGAGCAGGGCAAGACGATGTCCATTTCTCTCGTTTTCCGCGCGGGAAACGTCGACCTGGAGAGGCACCTGAAGTTTGTCAAGGCGAACCCGGACCAGTTCATGCTCGGGGAAGACCCTTATATCGGCAAGACGCGTCCGGAGATCGCCGCTGACCTCAGGACACACAAGGACTTTCCAGTCGTTACCGGCTACTACGACGCGGTCAAGCTGGCCCAATCCCGGGGGGAGTTCCACCCGAACCGCCAGCGCGTGGTGTTCTCCATCACCATCATTCCTGGCGTGGTCACCATCAACTCGACGAGCATGCTGGGATACAACGGGGTGGATAGCGAGGATTTGACCCAGGTGGCCCTGGAAGGTCGCGAGCAGGTCTTCAAGGCGCACGAGTTCTTCAAGAAGTATGCGCCCGGGTTCGAAGAATCCTTCATTCTCGACTCGGCTGCCGCGCTCGGGGTGCGCGAGACGCGACGGATCGAGGGCGAAGAAACGCTTACCACGGAGGATTGCGTCGAAGGCCGCAAAGGCCCCCGCGACATCGGCCGAGGGGCTTACTGCCTCGACGTGCATCAGGCCTCCGGCGTCATCGAGCACAAGCACATCAAGAACGGCGAATCCTACGGGATCCCCTACGGGGTGATGTTGCCGAAGAAGGTGGAGAACTGCCTGGTGGCGGGACGCTGCGTCTCGAGCGATCGTTTCGCGAATGGCTCTGTGCGCAACGTGGCCCACATCATGGCCATTGGACAAGCGGCGGGCACCGCCGCGGCCATGTGCATGGGAAGGAGAGTGAGCCCGCGTGAGTTGGACGTAGACCGTCTTCGGGAGCAGCTTCAGCGCGACGGAGCGATTGTCTGAATCTTTTCCCGTTACAGCAAGGCGTGATACTTTCTCAGTCAAACTTTCTCAATCAAAAGGAGGTGGAAAGATGAAATCCAAATCAAGCGGCAATCGGCGTTTGGAACAGGCCTCGGCAATGTGACAGCCA
>CAZCVU010000661.1:0-1664 GCA_964501745.1 uncultured Flavobacteriales bacterium
ATGACACGCGACGAAGAACGCGCCATCGAGTGGGACTGCCAGAAAGTCCTACGCCAGTACTACCAGCACGTCGACCGGCGAGAATTTGAACAGGCGGTGGCGCTGTTTACGCCCGACGTCGACTGGTTTTGCCTTGGCGTGCCTCTCCGGGGACGTGAAGAAATCCTTGAAGCACTGCGGCCTGCTCTTGGCAAGAGTACCGCTCGTCACGTCCTCACCAACACGATTATCAACGTGATCGATGAGGACCATGCGGAGGCGAAGTCATACAATACGCTCACAACCTCGCACGACACGACATTCGAGGTGGGCGATAGTCCCATTCCCTCCGAAGGGGCGAACATCCTCGTCGACTTGTCGGAACAGCTTGTACGCACTGATGAGGGTTGGCGGATCGCCCAGCGCCGTGCCGTAGCCATCTTCAGAAACGACCCAACGCCGATCCCGCTTGAGACTTGGGCCAGCGAAGCAGGCAAGGGCAAATTCACCGAATGACGGCCGATTAACGTGAGTGCCGGCTGGTTAAACACGACGCGCAAATTGAGAGAGGACAACGGACAAAACACAAGAACCTGCCGCGCATTATGTCCGCTCTGGGTCAGAAGCGGTCATAAGGCCAGTCTGTCAATTTCTTCTGCTTAGCAGGGGTTAGCGGACGTGCAAGCTGATGTATGCTCTGCACTTGTCTGGCCTTATGGGAACGGACGCTGCAGGATAAATTGGCCGACACACGATGATATAGTTGCGGACTCCCAAAATTATGCCATTGCCAAAGGAAGCCCTCCGGCGAAAAGCCGCAAATCAAGGTCGTCGCGAGCCCTGCCTTACGGCAACACGAGTGCGCCCTTGCCGTCGGCTTCCAGGAACACCTCGTTGAACGCATCCAGATCCTTGTGCGGGCGATCCGTCGGCATCAAATAAGTGTACGCCCGGAACATCAGGCGGCGGTCCTCCGCATAGGGCTCGACTTCGGTCTGGCTGTGCAGCATCGCCATGTTGTCCCAGATGATCAGGTCGCCCGCCGTCCAATGGTGGCGATAGACCAGGTGCGGCTGGGTCGCATGCTCGAACAGGCCCCGGATCGTCTCCCGGGCCTCACTCTCTTCTATTCCCTCGAAGCCTTGTGGATTGCGGCTGATATAGAGCGCCTCGCGGCCGGTCACGGGATGCGTCTGCACGATGTCGTGCCAGACCGGCGGAAGCGCTGCGCGCTCGTCCGGCGTCAAGGCATTGTGTGAGGCGGGGTCACGCGCGTGAATCCGGTCGTTGGACTTGGGGAAGTTGCTCAGCATCCGCACACCCTCGAGCTTCTGCTTGAGCTCGTCGGACAGGGTCTCGTAGGCGTAGACCGAGCTGCAAAACATCGTATCCCCACCCTCCTTCGGCGCCTCGACGGCGTAGAGAAATGTCGCCGCATTGGAATGGCAGGTCGCCGAACCGTCAGTGTGCCAGGCGACTCCACCACGGTTCAGGAAGGCCAGCGGCTTGCCGTCTTGATCGACGATGTTGCCGAGCGTCGAAACCTCCGGGTGATCTCTCAGATTGAACTGTTTGCGGGTTTCGATCTTGGGCCAGCCATAGCGGTGGAGCAGCCGCGCAAGACTGGCCGGTTCGAGGTTCTGTCCGCGAAACAGTAGAAGCGAGTAGCCATAGTAAGCCTCTTT
>CAZCVU010000662.1:0-1663 GCA_964501745.1 uncultured Flavobacteriales bacterium
CGTCGCTAAACGCGACGCGTCGATGCAATATGTTGTTTGTAAGCAGTCCCTGCCCCGGCAGCAGGCGGTGGCGAAGAACATCGCCCGCGGCGCCCAGAAACCCGGTCAGGAATCCGACAGCCTTTCGAGTTACCGCATCGTCGCGCCAGGAGATGCTGCGGGTGCGCGCCGTATAGCGCATGTGCAAAGACCCATCGCCGCTGTCGACAGAGAACACCGGACCCGCAATCTCGCCGCGAATCTCCGTACCGTCTTCTTCGTTCGGCGGAATCGACATGGCGGCAGGATGCGAAAGTGCTGCAATGAAATCAGGATCTTCATCGCGCAGATGGATATAGGCGATTTCAGGATCCATTAGCTCATTCTCGCCGCCGTCCATTGCATCGCTGACGCAGTGTAGCATGAAGGCCCTGATCTGCTTGTCGGGCGCATTGTAATACCCGTCCGTATGCCAATTGATCGCGCGATTCGTATAAGGAATATAGCGTTGTCGGGGGCCCGCATCAGTGACCCGAAGGGGCGTAATTCCCTCATCATCGGCGCATAGGTGAAGGTCCAGCCGGTCGAGACCAAATTTGGCGGCGATGGCTCGAACGATGTCTCTCGGATCCGCCCGCGACCTGCGGCAAACATAGAGCACCATGTTGGCGCTTCGCAGACGCCGCAACAAGGCATCGTGTTCTGATGCGGTGATACTCAGAGGGTCTGCGAGCTCCACCACCAGGTCGTCGGCCACTGCCGGTTGCGCGGCCAGCTTACGGTCGCGCCAACGTAGGTAGGCATCGCTGTCGATCAGCGCAAAGGGGGTCTTCATCAGGGTCGTCGGCATGGCGAGTTGCGATGGCATGGCCTGTTGAACTCCCGGCCCGTGGCCGGTCTATCAAACTTCAACGTGCGGCCGAAAACTATCCGAATTCTGCTCATCTGTGCCAATTCATAAACTTCGTGCTCGCGTTGCAGGGAGGCCCGGCAAGTCGCCGTGGACCCGAGTTTTAGTCCGATATCTCGTTGGCATTGGACCACGACAGCAAGTCGTTTGCCAGGCGCCTGGCGGTCGTGGCCTCCAGCTCCAATTGGGTGAACCGGGTGCCTTCCTGTATTCGCAGCTGCAGCATTTTCAAACCGCCTTCGTATTTGATCTCCCTGACAAGCACGTTCTTGCCCCATGGCGCTTCGAACGCGCCGATTTCGGACACGACCTTGAAAACTGACATCAGCCGCCCTCCTTCGTGGCGATACTCAACCAGCTACGCCGCGGTCGCGCAAACCACTCGCCGAAGCCAGAAGACCCATTGAAACAAGCTACGATAACATTTTCACGTCGCCGTTTTGGTGACCGCCACAACACGTTGCCAAGCCGCTGTGGATAAACATATCAATCATTGAATATGAAACAAATGCCTGTATATTGCCCCGCAATGAACCGATTGAGGTGACACATGGCAGATAAAAAGGCGTCAAGCGCCAAAAAGAAGGCAAACGGGAAGCAGAGCGCAGGCAAGAAACTGCACCAAACACCGATGCTCGATAGCCTCGAGAGCGGCCCCTGGCCAAGCTTTGTATCGGGGTTGAAGCGTCTCGCCGATTCAGAGGGCGAGCAGTACGCACCGATGATGAAGGACCTGCTGGGCCAGCTTGAGCATTCCTACGAGACGCGCAAGGG
>CAZCVU010000663.1:0-1649 GCA_964501745.1 uncultured Flavobacteriales bacterium
AACTTCTTCGCCGAGGATGGCTATGCCCCAAAATAATCCGGAAACGCTCTAGCGTCGATGTGATCTGCTATCGACGACGTGGCGATATCGTCGGCGCCGACAAAAACGCCGATGCCGTTTACGCCGACGACACCGTCGGTTGCGGCACAACGCATCGCTTGATCATCCAGGATGTTGCGCTCGTGATACCATAGCGCTTGGGCGTTCGAATGAGAAAAGATAACGGGATCACTCGAGAGGTCCATCGCCTCCATCGTCGTTCGATATCCACAATGCGAGCAATCGACCAGCATTCCAACCGAGTTCATCTCGGCCACGGCGGCGCGGCCAAAATCGGTCAAACCGACATCCTCGTCGTGGCACCCGCCGCCGGCGAGGTTGTTGATGTTGTATGCGAAAAGCATCTGACGGACGCCGAGATCGTAATAGAAACGCACCATGCCGAGGGATCCGTCGAGCGCGTTCATGCCTTCGATATCGAAGGCAACGGCCATCTGGTCTGCCGCGATGGCCTGGTCTATTTCATACCCGGTGCCCACTAGTCGGTAACCGTCCGTTGTGTCGAGCCAATCTCGGGCCAAAGACAACGCCTTCATGGTGTTCTGCCAGCAATTGACGTCGTATCCGATGTTGACCGAGAGAAAGTTCACGCCTGCGTCCTTCCAAATGGGAAGCGTCTGGAGATCCTTGACAGTCCTCAGTTCGAACCCAGCATGCGCGTCCCAGATCAAACCTTCGCCAAGATAATTTGCTGCCAACAGCCCAACTCCTCTTCGACCGCGCGTGGCGTTGCCTAGTATGGTGAATCTTTAGTCTGCTTTGTTGAATTTCACAGCTTCGCATGCGGACTTAAAATTCTAAAGTCACATTAACGCCATGAACCTAGTGCGGTTTAAAGATTCAAAGTTTGCACCGGCCCGAGCGTCCGTGTCCGATTTCAATGCAGCGAACTTCGAACCCACCACACTAAGTCCGGTTCGCCGCAACGAGCCATCCCGGACGCTCGATCGCCTGCATGTAGTTCGACTGCTCCGTAAGTTTCACGTGCCAGATCCCGTCCGCTTCGAGCGATCTGAAATGTGCAGGATAATCGTCTTGGTCATACGGGATGGCGTTGATGTAGAAAACCAGCAGTCCGCCGGGCCGCACGCAGCGGATCATTTCCGGGAGATGTTCTGGGCCGACGTGACCGCCTCCGAAGCACTCGACACCGATCGCAGCGCCATACGTCCGGCCGCCGAGATCGATCGGCCGGGTCATGTCGCCGATCAGCAGGTTGCAGTAAATTTGCTTGCTGCGCGCTTCGTCCAGCATTCTTTGTGAGATATCCAGTCCATCAAGCTGGCAATAGCCGCGCGCGGCGAGTTCCTCGCCCACCAAGCCTGTCCCACAGCCGAGATCCAGTATTCTTGTGCTCTGGTCAGTACAGTGTTTGGCGAACGCCGCTACGGCAATGCGGTGGGCGATGTATCCGTAGTCCTGCCGCAGGTTCTGCTCGTAGGTTGGGGCCCAACCCTCATAAATATCACGAGAGTCGCCCGAGCCACCGCCTAGGGCAGTCAATCTGGCGACAAAACCTTCCAATTTTTTTGCGATGACGCGTTATCCTTCGAGGCCTGCGCATATCAGCAAGGTGCTAGATACCCTAG
>CAZCVU010000664.1:0-1642 GCA_964501745.1 uncultured Flavobacteriales bacterium
GAGCGCCTCGCGCGTGGAGAACACCCCAGCGACGTTGCCTCCGCCATGGGGGTCAGCCTGCGCACGGTCTACAAATGGCGGCAACGTTACCGGCAGGAAGGCTTGAGCGGTTTGGCGGACCGCTCATCCCGGCCCAGGAGAAGCCCGACCCGCACGCTTGCATCCGTCGAGGCGAAGGTCGTTGAGCTGCGGCGGCAGCGGCGCATCTATGATCTTATTGCAAACCAGACAGGCCTCTCCCGTGCCACCGTCGGTCGTATCCTGGTACGTCATGGATTGAACCGCTGGCGGGATCTGGAGCCGGCCGAACCGGTGATCCGCTATGAGCGGGAGCGGCCGGGCGAGATGATCCACATCGACATCAAGAAGCTGGGCAAGTTCAATCGCATCGGCCATCGCATCACCGGCGACAGGCATGGCCAGAGCAACCAGCGGCAAAATGGCACCGCCCCCGGCTGGGAGTTCGTCCACGTCTGTGTCGACGACCATTCCCGCCTGGGCTTCGCCAAGGTCATGGGCAACGAGAAAAAGCACAGCGCCATCGCCTTTCTCGACGCCGCCGTGGCCTGGTACGCCGGCATCGGCATCAGCGTCGAACGCGTCATGACGGACAACGGTGCATGCTACAAGTCATTCGCCTTCAAGGATGCCTGCAAGCGGCTCGGTCTCAAACATATCCGCACCAAACCCTACACCCCGAAAACAAATGGCAAGGCCGAGCGCTTCATCCAATCAAGCCTCCGAGAATGGGCCTACGCCAAGGCCTATGACAACTCACAGCAAAGAGCCGAGGAACTGCCCTACTGGCTGCACCACGACAATTGGCATAGACCGCACGCCGGGATAAAAAGAAAAACACCAATCAGCCGATCAGGATTGGATCTGAATAACCTTATGAGACTCCACATCTAGGGCCTGTGGACATTTACCTTGCGGCGATAATTGCCACGACGAGATTTAGGTTGGCGGCATAGCTTGTGTCTGTCTTGTCGTATGGTGTTGCGATGCCCCTGAATTCCATGATTTTGGTAAAGTAGTTTTCGACCAGATGCCGCCAGCGATAGACATGCGTGTCGTATTCATACTGGGTCCTTCGATTGCTCCTTGGCGGGATCACGGCGAGGGCACCGCGCTCGTTCAAATCCCGGCGCAGCCAATCCACGTCAAACGCCTTGTCGGCCAACAGTGCGGCGAACTCGATATCCTCGATCAGAGGCGCGACGGCGATGCTATCGTGGCGCTGGCCCGGCAGCAGAACGAACCGCGCCAAATTTTCCAAAGCATCCAGCAAGGCAACGATCTTGGTGGTCAATCCGCCCTTCGATTTCCCGATGGCCTTCTGATGAACGCTGACGATGGTGCCGTCGATCATGGCATATTCGAAATCCGGATCATCCGAAAGGGTCTCGAATAGCCGCTCAAACACGCCCTTGCACGCCCAGCGCCGGAAGCGGCGGAAGGTCGAATTCCAGCTGCCAATACCGGGCGGCAGATGGCGCCATGGCGAGCCTGTGCAAACACGCCGCATGACGGCCTCTTGACACAATCAGGTGTCTGCTCCCGTGACACCTCGGTCCGAGGCTTTGCCTGGAACTTGCTGCGAAATCCGCGCCAGGTATCGTCGCTAATGACAAATCGATCC
>CAZCVU010000665.1:0-1641 GCA_964501745.1 uncultured Flavobacteriales bacterium
GATCGGTTAGACTTCGATCTACATACGTGGCGACCAGCGCGACGGTGTTGTCGTGCCAATGGTCGTCGGCCAGAATCTTGGCGCGCAGTGCTTCCGTGTCGCAATAGCCGGGATCAAACCTTAGTCTGTCTTGGACTTCGGAAGAGGTAGCCGCTTTGGTATGTGGGAAAGCTCTCGCGACGAACTCGGTTGTATACGATTTAGGGCGATTGTCGTTGAATTGAGTTTTGACTTCGGTGAGCTCAATCTCACGCCCGGGTTTGGAAGGGTGAGCGACGGTGCCGCCAACACGCATCAAAGAAGTGGGATTGACGACGGCACTGTCGGCCTGAAGTTTGACGGCAATGCCGGCGTTGATCGTGCGAACCCTCTCCCCGTCATAAAGCAAATCTTCGTGGCGCCAGTATAGTTGTACGCGCGTCCAGGGTTTGCGCCCTGTGACGATCGCCATCGTCGGCCGGCAGATGGAAGATACGCTGCGAATGCTGGCAACAGCGTCCTCGGTATCGAGGTCGGCCCACGTTCCCGGCGCTGCCAGGAAGTCGTCGTCTGTGACGAACTTCGGCGCGTCCGGATTGACGAGCGCCGGTCGGAAGTAAACCGATTGCCCCGGCACCATGTTGGTCTCGACGATGAACTCGGCCGCGAGATCGTAATCGCCAACATCGAACCGGCGAAACCGATTGAGCCTTCCGGTCGTGCCGTCGGTCCAGCCGATGTCGATCTGGCCGACTAGGGCGTCTCCGAACCATGTCTCGAGGTGGTCTAGGATCCGGTCGTGCTCAGGTTTGAGCACCGCTTCAAATTGATCTGCGAGGGCGGTCGTCATACGGCGCCCCCCTTCGGTTCCACCGGTCTCCGACGACCCCTAGTGAGTTCAGCGCGCGTGAACCGTTTCCGGCATCTTAGACAGTTAGCCTTAGGCCGAAACCGGCTGTAGCTCGTGACAAACTCATAGTCCGCCCCGCAACGGTCGCAGTCGCCTCGCCAGGTCAACAACTGGATGGCCCTGCCATCAATCTTGCGCGTGTACGGCTCGGAGTTGATGCATAGATATTCCGCACCACTGGGCATGATGATGGTGTCGCCGACGGTCCACTTGCCGCGGATCGGGTGCGAGCCTTTGCGGGTTCGGACTACGCGGCCTGTTGGCTTGCGGTCGTGGTATGTGCCGTCGGGATCGAAAAGCTCGTCAAGGGCGCTCATATCCGGCACCCTGGCCAGGCCACGATCCGGCGATGGCGGCCGAAGCGGAATATTGGTGGACTTGCTATTTCACGAAAAATCGATGTAGAATATGTCATCGAAACTAACCTTTCGATTCGCAACGGAAGCTCCAGCGCCGCCAGGTCCACTAGCCTTGGCGGCGCAATTCATTTGTGGTGTGAGGGAGGTCATGCGCCGACCGGCCCAGTTTGCGGCGTAAATGCCTCAGCGATATTGGGCAGGTCGCGCATTGCGATCTGCCATCTCCCGTTGTCACCCCGTGAAGCGGTTACACGACCGTCAAGGACAGCTGTATAGAGCTTCCGATAGGGAACGGTGACGCCATGATCTGCCATTAAGCGTCGGGGTACATCGGCGAGCGGGATGTCTGTCATCGGTCGATCTCCTTCATCAGTTCCAACGCGCACCACGTGG
>CAZCVU010000666.1:0-1638 GCA_964501745.1 uncultured Flavobacteriales bacterium
GGAGCGGTGTTGCTCAGGCTTGAGTCGCCTCCCACCGCGGCGCACAAGTCATGCTCGTCATCGTACCCGTCCCCTCGCTCGGGGCGCAGGGCGGCGATCATGGACAGCAACTTCGCGCCGGTTTTGCACGCTGGCAAACGGGACGATCCCCCAAAGGGGTGGTCCTTAAGTGATGCGTACCCGCTCCTCCACCGCGCAATCTTGATACCTCCGCAAACGAGCCCGTGTGACAGGGCAGTCGCGAACTTCCCATCAGTCTGCGTGAAGGCGGCGTTGCTGATGGCGCGGCGGCGCCGCAGACCCTTCACATTGGTGCGCTTCCTCCGCCGGGTGTTGCGCTGGATCCCGTCGCGATCCATGTCATACCCCATCAGTCGTCCGCGCTTCCGCCCAAAGTGCTTGCGGCACTCCATGCCGAGTCTCAGGAACGCCTCACCTGAGAACGGGACAAGCGGAGTGTCGCGCTTCTCGCCATTCAGATGGCGTTGTGTCACCCACGCCTTGGTGAGCACGCTCACGCTCGCTTCCTGCCGCCGCGCTGCGAGAATCATCTCGTCTGTTTCGGCGCGCACCTTTGCGAACGCCGAGGGGGCGGGGCTGAGCCACTGTTTCGGTGTCAGTATCTCATATACCCACGGGCAGCGAGGGACCCGCAACATGCGCTCCACCATTGTGGGCCAAAGCCCGTGTACAACTTTGTGGAACCACGGGAAGTGTTGTGCCCTGTACATCCAGAGTTCCAGCCGGTCAATGGCTCGCTTCAGCGTTGCTGCGCCGACGCCTTCGTAGCCGCGCACCTTGGACAGGGGCTGGCCAGTGAAACTCTCCGTGGCCGTCGGGTCCACTGTGGAGCATCCCTTCAGCAGATGGCGCTCGACCAGGCGCTCGATTCGCGGACCCAGTGGGCCGTGTTCCGGTATCCCGAGGCAGCGGCACGCCTGGGCCACCGGAGTGGTGTCGCTGCGGTGCAGCCACTGCCGCAGTTTTTTGTCCAGCTGATTTGCTTCATCTACTTCTCCAGGATCTTCATCGGGAAGCTCGAGCCCCGGCATCCCAGCGACGGTATCCTCGAGGGCATCGACCTTGGCCCATTTTTCGGCCTCGAAGTCGTTGTCGACAGCCCTGTTGCGCTTCTTCGCAGCGCGGTCCACCAGCTCTTTGATCTTGACAGCTATCTGTTGCGCCAGTTCCGGTATCTCGTCCGTTTCCAAGCCCGGGACTCCGCCCGGCGCCCCTGTCTGCGGCACACCCGCAGCGGCGGGTTTCTCCGCTTTGCACTTCTCCCGGTAGTGCGTCGAACTCAGGTAGCTCGCCTCGTGCTGACCTATCCGATGGCGGATACCCGATGGCGGGCACGGGCCTTTACTCTGCTGCTGCAGTGTGCAGCTACGGCATCGCACGATCGTCTCCCGGGTCGCACTCGCTTCAGCATCCTCGCCGAAGTGGATGCCATCAAGAAGCTGCTCCACCCTGTCGTGTCGCAGGAATCCTCCCGGGCACGCGGTTTCTCCTGGCTTCGCCTTGGTCCCTGCACTGCTCCGAGCGTGCTTGTTTTGAGCCTTCCGGAGGGCACGGCGTGTGGCTTCGCCGGCAGGCTGCGGCTGCGTGCGCAACGCATCGATGGCGCTGTCCAGCCTC
>CAZCVU010000667.1:0-1637 GCA_964501745.1 uncultured Flavobacteriales bacterium
AGCCGGCCGGCGATTACCTGACCCTCATACTCGTTGCCGTGGTTGCCGCCGGTGATGAAGACGGTCGGGCCCTTGCCGTTGCCGATCACGGCGATCGGGTAGGGAATCGCGCCGCCGGAGGTCTGGTTGCCCGAATGCATGACCCGCAGGTAACCGACCTGCCGGCCGGGACGATCGAAATCGACGTTGACGCTGATCGACGATTTCCTAGCGCTCGCCTTCTTGGCCATCGCGGTCCTCCGGCGAAAATCTGAGTGATGCCTGGCGTTTGTGCGAGTCAAATTGGCGGTGAGCACGACTCCGGCTCAAGCGGCGCCAGAACTAGTTGGTGACGGCGCCCCCATCATGGGTCGTCTTTCGAAGTCGCTTCACAAGCAATTCCAGCATTGCCCGAGTCAACGGTTCAGCTTTGTTGAAAACGCCTTCAAAGTCTTCCTTTGATACCGTGGCGCAGGTCGTCGGAACCTTCGCAATCGCTGTCGCAGAACGCGGTTCATTGTCAACCAGCGCCATTTCGCCGAAGAATTCTCCTGCTTCCAGCGTGTCGACGATTGCCGACCCGCCCTTACCGTCAACCACGACCTCAACCGCGCCGGCGTGAATAAGATAAGCGCAGCGTGGGACATCTCCTTCCTTGAAGATGACCTCTCCTTCGTCAAACAGTTTGTATTCCAACATTTCCGTTGTCATGCCCGGCACGCCTCCGATGCGTAGACTTCCTCCACTCCAAATCTGCCATGCACAAGCCGTGCAAATAAACCCTATGTATTGCACCAGTTTGTCCTACCGCGGCGCAAACATAAACGAAAATTCCATCTTCGTGCGATGCAATTCGCGGCTGCGCGAGAGGCGCCGACGATTTTCATTGCAAAGGCCGTGCATCGTCGGTCTCCGCTTGCGAACCTGAGCCGCACGCTGCGATGACCGCAGCCATCGGAACAGGTGTGTCGTTGTAGAGCTGGCCAGCTTGAGTTTGATCGCCGGTTTCTGGGTTCATGATTCGCCTTGTTGCCGGTGGACGATTTTGGTCGCCACGGCGCTCACGCAAGTTTACGAGCCACCGTCATGCCATCGCCGATAAACATCATGCAGGCGCCAACCCGTTTGTCGTCACGGATCTTCTTGTTCAGCGTTCGGATCGCTTCGGTACTTTCGTCGGTCTTGTCCTTTTCGATGACGGCGCCGCTCCACAACACGTTATCGATCGCGACGACGCCATTTGTCCGCAGCAGCGTCAGCGCGCGCTCGTAGTAGTTATCGTAGTTGGTCTTGTCGGCGTCGATAAAGACGAAGTCGAAGCTGCCACTTTCGCCGGCATCAACAAGTTCATCCAGTGTCTCAAGGCCGGGCTGCAGGCGCAGGTCGATCTTCTCGGCGACGCCGGCCTCTGCCCAGTATCGTTTTGCGATGTCGGTCCACTCTTCGTTGACATCACAGCAGATAAGCTTGCCGTCGGGCGGCAGTGCGGATGCCACGGCCAGCGCCGAGGTGCCGGTGAAGGTGCCGACTTCAAGCGCTTTTTTGGCATCGATCAGGGGGATGAGAAACGAGAAGAATTGCGCCTGTTCCTGCGATATGTGCATGGGCAATGGCAGCGCTTCGGTCTCCTCGCGTTGCCGCCTGGCAACGTCCGTTTC
>CAZCVU010000668.1:0-1632 GCA_964501745.1 uncultured Flavobacteriales bacterium
TGTCAACATCGACAACAAAGACGAATTTTTCGACTTCTTCACCCCGCAGAACCGGGACAAGCCCGAAGTCCACGGTGGCTTCGCCATGTGTCACTGGAACGGCAAAGACGATGTCGAGGAGCAGATCAAGAACGATCTCAACGTCACCATTCGCTGCATCCCCAACGACGCCGAACCCGAACCCGGCACCTGCGTCATCTCCGGCGAACCCAGCCAACGCCGCGTTATCTTCGCCAAATCCTATTAAGTTCGAACGGCCGGATACCAGGCCGCAGGATTGTGGCCGCTCATTCCTTGTGCAACCCGAGGATCCGCCGCGCCCAGAGAATCGTGGCACCCCCGTCACCCTGCTTCGAGGCTTCACGCATGGCCTCCGTCGGCGGGTGGACAATTTTCCCGACGACGCGATTGAGCAGCTTGCGCACCTCGTCCTTGTCCTTATCGGACAGATGATCGAGACGCGTCAGGACGGCTTGTAACTCGTCCATGGCAATCGCTTCGGCGTTCGCCCGGAAATCGCGGATCGTCGTTCCTGCGTTCGCGGCACGGCACTCATTCACATAGGCCGCCAGCGCCTTGCCAATAATAGCCTCGGCCCGTTCGATTTCGCTCTGCAGCCGGGCACGATTGCGATTGGCCACGCCTAGCAGGTCGTCGATGTTGTGCAAGTACACCTGCTCGATTTCACTGACGTCCGAATCGACATTTCGCGGGACACCGAGGTCGAAGATCAGCAGCGGCCGATCACGTCGGCCGATATGCGCCGACGCAATGACGGACTCGTCAGTACCAGCACAGGTTACGACAATATCCGCCGCAGCCAGGCGCCCCGGCAACGACCCAAGATCTCCCAGTTCAATGTGATTCTTCTCCGCCCAGGCTGTGCGCGCCTCCGGCTGGCGACTCAGCGCCGTAACGTTACGGGCGCCGGCGTCACGCATTTCCTCCAGCGTCACCTCGGCAATCTCACCGGTCCCAACCACGACGATCGATGCCGACGCCAGATTATCGAAAACGGCCTGCGCCAACTGCACGGCCGCACCGGGTACAGAGGCGCGGTACAACTTGAGCGCAGCGTCGGACCGCACCGTTTTCGCCACTTCGAACGCTTTCTGGAACAGGATATTGAAGCAAGCCTGCGAAGCACCCGCGTGCCGCGCAATCTCATAGGAGCGCTTGACCTGATGATGAATCTGCGTTTCCCCGACAAGCATCGACTCGAGACCGGACACGACGCGAAACAGGTGGGCCGCCACCTCCGGCCCCCGGTACTGGTATGCAAGATCCTCGATCATCGACGGGGCCAGCTTATTGCCAAGTGCGTTGAAAAAGTCTGTCACCGCCGGTTCACCGTCAGCGACCCAGTAGAACTCGGTGCGGTTACAGGTCGACAATGCGACGATTTCCCTGAGTCCGAGGTCGGCGCGAAGCTTGGCCAACAGCGAATCAAGCTCATCCAGCTGAAAGGATATCTGCTCGCGCGTATCGACCTTCGCGGCATTGTGATCGACACCAATCAGCCTCAACGGGTCGATCAGCGGCGTGTCGCCCGGGGTGTCCCAGATTGATTGTGCAGCGGTATTCACAGTGATTAGTAGGGATGAACGCCGCGATGCAACAGAGTACCCGCGA
>CAZCVU010000669.1:0-1628 GCA_964501745.1 uncultured Flavobacteriales bacterium
CGGTTCATTTCTTCGACGAGCGCGACACCGAGCCGCGACAGGCCGCTATCGGTCCGCTCCATGCCGCCGTCGCCGATGACGTTTTTCATGTTGTTGGCCAGGATGATGTGGCGCACACCGAGCTGGTAATAGAGCTCGACCATCGCAACCTCGCCTTCGAGCGGATTGCTACCCTGCAGGTGAAAACTGACAGCAAGCTTACCTTCCTGCTTGGCGCGCAGGACATCGTCCACCGTGTCCACGAGGATGAATCTCTCGGGCTGGGCGAGGAAATAGTTGCGCGTGTGGGCCAGCACGTGAATGGTCTGTTCGAGGTTGTGCCAGTCAGCCGCCATGGTGAACGAGATATAAGTGTATGTTCCGTCGACCATCTCCTGTAGCACTTGCTCGCGGATCGGCGGACTGTCGTGCCCAGCCAACACGACGACCATGTCCCACACCAGCGCGTCGCGGTGCAGCGCCGCCGCTTCCTCTGACACCTTCCAATCGACCATCGTGTACCTGCTTGTCTTGTCTATAGGATCAACTACAAGCCGGTAGCCTAGCGTGGAGCGATGCCACGACGCCAGTCAACCAAAGTTCACCGGCTGATCCGCTAACCGACTTTGACCGGCTGGCCGGTCTCGGCCGATCGCACGATCGCTTCCATGATCTGCACGTTGTGCAGTTTCTCGTTGCGGCTGAACCGGTATTCGGCCTTGCCCTCCACCGCATCGGCCCAGGCGTGCAGATTTGCGCGCACCGCCGGTCCGCGCGGCAGCGCTTGTTCGTTTACCACTTGGGCTTTGTTGCGAGTCACCAACCTCGCTGGTACGTCGACGTCGAGATTCTCCGGCTCTGTGAAATCTGCCCATCCCTGATCGCCAAACGCACTACAGCGGAAGTAGAAGGGCGTGGTTGCCAGACTGCACATGTTGCCGATAACCCCGTTCTCGAAATAGAGCTGGACCGAAAGTACGTCATCGACTGGGTAGCTTGCGGAGCGGTGGGCAGTGCGCGTCAAAACCTCGGCCACTGGTCCGGCAAGGCTCTGGAAATAGTCGGTGATATGGACGCCGCGAGCGGTCAAGGTGTCGAGTGGTGCCTGCTCGGGATCGTGCCGCCAGCCGCCCGCTGCGAAATAGTCTGCATCGTGCGACCAGTTGCAGTCGAGGGTGAGAAGCGTGCCGAATTCACCCGCATCAGCCAGGCGCTTAACTTCCTCGAAGGCGGCCTCGTAGCGTCGCTCATGGCCAATGCCGAGGATGATGCCGGCCGCATCGCAGGCGTCAAGCATGCGAGCTGCGCCGGCACCGGAGAGTGCCAGCGGCTTCTCGCAGAAGATCTGTTTGCCGGCCTCCGCCGCGGCCAACACCTGTGCCTCGTGCTCGCCGTGGGGCGTGGCCAGAATAACCGCATCGACTGCCGGATCGCGGAGTACCGAGTGGTAGTCGTCGGTTAGGTCGAAAGCTTGCGCCGTGACGAAATCGCGCACACCATCAAGATCAATATCGACGGCGCGGATAACGCGAATGCGGTCACTGCCCTCGAGATGGGCGACGAGCTGCTTTCCGAACCAGCCAAGGCCCACGATGGCGACGCTGAGCATAGATCAAACCCCTGTTGTCGGCGGGCCGCCGCCATAATCC
>CAZCVU010000670.1:0-1616 GCA_964501745.1 uncultured Flavobacteriales bacterium
TGAGGATGCCCACACTGTCAAGGTCGATGGCAATTCCTACACCTCAGAGCATATCCTTGTGGCGACCGGCGGTTGGCCCTTCGTTCCCGATATTCCAGGCAAGGACCACGCCATCACCTCCAACGAGGCGTTCTACCTGGACGATCTGCCGGGCCAAGTCATTGTTGTCGGCGGGGGCTACATCGCGGTTGAGTTTGCCGGCATCTTTAACAGTCTTGGTGTCGAGGTGACGCAGCTCTACCGGGGGCCGCACTTCCTGCGTGGCTTTGACGACGATATCCGTGTTTTTCTCGCCGGCGAGATGCGAAAGAAAGGTGTCGACATCCGTTTTAATGCGGACATCGCGCGTATTGAAAAGACAACCGACGGGCTCCTCGCGGAGCTCAAGGACGGCAGCGAATTGAAGGCTGATTGCATCATGTATGCAACGGGCCGGAAGCCACTGTCGGCGGGTATCGGTCTTGAGGCCGCTGGCGTCGAACTGGCCGAAAACGGCGCCATCAAGGTAGATGACTACTTCCGGAGTTCGGTTGCCAACATCTATGCGATTGGCGACGTCATCGACCGAATCGCGCTGACGCCCGTTGCGATCGCGGAGGGCATGGCGCTGGTTCAAACGCTGTTCGGCGGGGTGCAGACGAAAATTGATTACGCCGACGTGCCATCGGCGGTGTTCAGCCAGCCACAGATCGGTAATGTCGGTCTGACCGAGGCGCAGGCGCGTGAGCAATACGGTTCTGTCGACGTTTACACGTCCGAGTTCCGTGCCTTGAAGCACACGTTGAGCGGCAGCGACGAGCTGACCTTCATGAAACTCATCGTCGACCAGGCGAGCGAGCGTGTCGTCGGCGTCCATATGGTCGGACCCGACGCTGGCGAGATCATTCAGGGCATCGCCATCGCGCTCAAATGCGGCGCCACCAAGGCGCAGTTCGATGCGACGATCGGCGTTCATCCGACCGCTGCGGAAGAGTTCGTGACCATGCGCGAATCGGTCGCCACGCCTGCGCCGGATTCAAAACGAACTGCCGCCGAATAAGCCGTTGTGCCTTCGATTTTCTACTAGCTATGTCAAGCGACTGGGATGAGCGTGCAAGGAATTGGGATCAAGATGAACGAGTCCGATATTACGCCGATCAGGCGCTCGCGACGCTGATTGAGCATGTGAAGGTCTTTGACAGCGCATGGAAAGGCAAACGCGCCCTTGATTTTGGCTGTGGTACCGGTCTTCTCACGGAGAAACTGGGGCCGCTGATTGGAGAAGTCGTCGCGCTCGATACCTCGCCGGATATGATCGATGTGCTACGAAAAAAGGATCTGGCCAATGTCACCGCAGTTTGCGCGGATATCGACGATCACGCCGTGCGTTCTTCCGCTGCGTGGTTTTCCGACTTTGACCTAGTTGTCGCTTCGTCGGTTTGTAACTTCCTGCCGAACTACGAACACACTATCGGCTACCTGGCCCGGACGCTGAATTCGGGAGGCATAATTGCGCAGTGGGATTGGCTCTCGTCGGGCGATGGCACATATGGGATGACGATAGAGCGAATCTCAAACGCGTTCCGTGGGGCGGACCTAAGGTCGATAAATGTCGGGCCGGCGTTTGAAATTGAATT
>CAZCVU010000671.1:0-1612 GCA_964501745.1 uncultured Flavobacteriales bacterium
TTTGACGTGTCGATGGCTATCTTCGTATGGATTATCGACCGGTCGAACTCTCGCTGGAATTCCTCGAGCACGGACTCGATATCCTTCTTCTGCACGATAGAAAACGGATGCGGGTCTGCTTCCATCCGCGCGGCGATGGCTTCCTCCGAAGCCGTGACCATTACGAGGACTGTGTCCGGGGCCTGTTCGAGCACCCGGCCCTCGATGTGGCGAGCGTACTTCCAGCGCCACCCGCCCTGTAACTCCTTCTCGTGGCCATATCCAAAAAACGTTGGGGCATATGCCGCGTCGTCGATGTGGTAGCCGACGAGGATGTAGTCGTCGGCATCGCTGTTGTTGGGCATGTGGTAGTTGAGACTCTGCCGCTGCGCCATCTCCTTGAGCTTGGGCGACCACGACATGATCTGCGTCAATTCATCGTTCGTCAGCGGTTCGGCGGCTGGGCCGTTCCAGTAGCAGGCGATGTGCGGAATCTTGAAGTGGTCGTGAACGTCCTGAGTGCCGCCCATCGTGTCCTGCGCCCAGCTAGCAATGGCCTTCGCCAGAGGGGTCGTGCCCGTATATTCGCATCCCGCGATAATAAGGTTCATTTGTCGTCCCTCGCGTTCGCAAAAATGTCCTGGAACTCCAGGCCAGTTTCCTTGGTGATGCCGCTAACGAGGTAGTATAGCGCAATCGCTAAAATAGTGATTGAAGGAATGGTAATGACCGGGAAGCTCAGGGCGGTCATGCGTCCCAACTCCTCGTTGAACGCGGTCGAGCCGGGCTCGCTGACGACGACGATTCGTGCCAGCACGTAGTTGAGCACGGTCGAGACCAACAGCCCGAAGGCCACCACATAGGTCGCGACGACCAGCCTGCGCTCGTAGGCATCGACGCTGTCTTTCTGTTGAAGGGCCTCGTTAACCCGGTCAAGATCAATAACCTTGTGAATGATTGTCTTCACGAGCGGGTAGCGGGTCCGGAGCGACACGAGCACGGCGACACCAATGATAAAAGGTACGCCGGCTTCCTTGATCGCCAGCCACTCGACGGGCAGTTTCAGGAGGCCGATGCCACCCGTGAGGAGCACACTAACGAACCCAAGCGCCGAATAGAAGTTGAATCCGCGCCTTACTGCAAAGTCGTAAATTCCGTAGCCGACGGGGAACGCCAGCGCCAAGAGCAACCCGTACACTGGCCCGAGCTGGTTCTCGCCGCTGAACCGCATCAGGATGATGACCGGGATGACGATGTTCAGGCCCAGGTTCAGTAACGGGTTTTCGCGCCGCCCTTTCTTCGCGCTGGTGCTCATATCCTGATTCTAGGGCTGAGAGCCAGTTTTTGCCAGTCTACTGCAAATCGATCAGTCTTTGTTATTTGGTTCATCAAATGTTTCGATGTGACTGGAGAGACGTTGGTCGGCTGGGGACAGATGCAAAACTACGTAGCCGATGTTTGCCGTGTGGCTCCCAGCGGTTATCTATGTGTAGCTGGCTGCCCGGCCTACCGTCGTAGCTTTGCTCTGTGGCTTGGATCGTCCTGAAAGAGCCTCGGTTTGCTAGCGGTCCATATCCATATTCGGCAGTCAATGGGGCCTCAATGGGTCAACTTCGAGGCGAATTCCGCGAAT
>CAZCVU010000672.1:0-1608 GCA_964501745.1 uncultured Flavobacteriales bacterium
ATCAACTGGCTGGACTGCGCCGTTCTCAGTTCGGGTCGTCATCCGAAGCCCTCGATCAACTTGAACTGACGCTGGAAGAGGAAGAGATCGCCCGCGCCGCGCAAAGGCCAGCGATCATCGATACCGATGAGCCGGTCGAGGAGAAGCGTCGGCCAAAACGCAAGCCATTGCCGGGCCATCTGCCCCGCAACGAGACGGTACTTGCACCCGGTGATGCATGCGGGGCCTGCGGTGGCCGGTTGAAGCGCCTCGGTGAGGATGTGACGGAAGAACTGGAATATGTTCCCGGCCGCTTTGTCGTGAACCGGATTGTTCGCCCCCGCATGGCCTGCGCCTGCTGTGAGAAGTTCCACCAGGCCGCACTGCCCTCGCGACCGATCGAGCGGGGTCGCCCTGGCCCAGGACTGCTGGCCCATGTCCTGGTGAACAAATATGCCGATCATCTGCCGCTTTATCGGCAATCACAGATCTTCGCCCGCGATGGGATTGATCTTGAGCGCTCCACCCTCACGGACTGGGTCGGCAGATCAACAGCGCTGCTGGAACCACTTGCCGACGCCATTGGCGCTCATGTTCTGCGCGGCGATGCGATCTTCGCCGACGATACCCCGGTGAAGATGCAGGCACCGGGAACCGGTCGGACCAAGACGGCGCGTCTGTGGGCCTATGCGCGAGACGAACGGCCGTGGAATGGCGGGACCGCGCCGGCGACATGGTACCGGTTCTCGGTGGATCGCAAGGCCGAACGGCCGAGGGATCACCTTCGGGACTTCGAGGGTTGGATGCACGCTGATGGTTATGCGGGCTTTGAGGAGCTTTATCGCTCAGGCGGCGTCCGCGAGGTCGCCTGCATGGCGCATATCCGACGCAAGTTCGTCGATGTGCACCAATCCCAGGGATCGGCTATCGCCGAAGAGACAATCAGACGCATTGCCCAGCTTTACGCCGTCGAGAAACAGGCGCGCGGCCAGCCGCCGGACATCAGACAGGCGATCCGGCAGGACAAGGCGAAGCCGATTCTTGATGATCTGGAAGCATGGCTGCACCTGCAACCGCCAAAGATATCGGGTAAGACGCCGCTTGCCGCCGCAATCCGCTATGCGCTCACCCGGATCAAACGGCTGAGGCCCTATCTCGACCACGGTATTCTGGAACTCGACAACAACACCGCCGAGCGATCCATGCGCCCGATCGCCTTGGGCCGGAAAAACTATCTCTTCATGGGCTCGGAACTTGGCGGCAAATCAGCAGCTATTGCCTACACGCTGATCGAGACCGCCAAACTGAATGGCATCGATCCGCAAGCCTGGCTGACCGACATCCTCGCCCGCATCGCCGACCACAAGATCAATCGGATTGACGAGCTACTGCCATGGAATTGGGACAGCCAATGAACGGCGAATTGTCGAAGAAACTTCGCAAGCTCGACGACTTTCTGTGCAGCGACGCGGTCAATGACGACGCCATGCTGTTGAGTGAGTTCGACGGCTTTCTGGCGGCGCTGATCATCTGCCCGGATCCGATCGCGCCCAGTGAATGGCTACCCATTGTTTGGGGAGATGAAAGCCCGGTGTTCGAGAGCCAGCATCAGGCGCAAGCCGTCATCGA
>CAZCVU010000673.1:0-1605 GCA_964501745.1 uncultured Flavobacteriales bacterium
GTGCACATCCTGACGACGGAAGAGCCGTTTCTGAACCCGCGCCGGTTTCTGAACCGGAACTACAGCCTGGGGCTGATCCTGGTCACGATATACGGAATGCTGAACTTTACGCCGATGTTCCTGTTGCCGCCCATGCTGCAGAACCTGATGGGCTATCCGGACTCGATCATCGGTACACTGATCGCCTTCCGGGGTGCGGGCGCAACGCTGGGCTTCTTCCTGGCGATCTTTGTCGGCCGTCTGGACCCCCGCATCGGCATTACCGTCGGCTTCGTCGCACAGGCGCTGTCGGGCTGGTACATGGCCAGCTTCGACATCAACGTCACCGCCAACGACGTCGCCTTGACAAGCTTCGTGCAAGGTATCTCGGTTGGCCTGATATGGGTGCCGATGACGGTCGCCACCTTCGCCACAATCGAATCCGAGGACTTGGCGGAGACCTCGGCCGTCTATCATCTGTTGCGCAACATCGGCTCCAGCGTCTTCATCTCGCTCAGCGTCACCACCGTGATCCGAACCGCGACGGCCAACTACGCTGGCATGACCGAGTTCATCACCCCCTACAACGAATCCCTGCTCTACCCCACCATCCTGGGACAGTGGAACCTGGACACCACGCCGGGCCTGGCGGCGTTGAGTGGAGAGATCCAGCGTCAGGCATTGATGATCGGCTATCTGAACGCCTTCGGCCTCTACACCGTCGCCTCGCTGTCGATCCTGCTGTTGGTGTTTCTCGTCAAGCCGCCGATACGCCAATGACCGAGCGGCTGACCGCCGCCGCTCGAGGCGGCAGAGTCGGACCAACGGCTGCAGGCTCGGCAAGCGTTGCCGCGCCGGCTTGCCGCGGCAAGACCCGCCGCAATCAACAGATCATTAATCTCAAGGCCTTATGAAGATCCTGATCTGGCACGCTTGGTGCAGGGTTGCGGCCGCTCGAAACCGAGGAGAGGGACCCATGAAGATCGACAAGCTTCCGCTGCAAGCACCGCCGGTGCATGGCCTGCACAAGCCGCCGACACCCGCGCCGACGTCCGCCAGCGACGGCGAGGTCGAGAGCCCGAGCATCGTCGTACAGGTCTCCGAGGTCGCAGAGGAGACCGCCGGCCAGGCCGAGCGCACCCAATCCCCAGCCCATGCGGCCCGGACCATGATGGCGGAATATCAGGCGCTTGGCGCCAGCTTCGGCGGCAAGAACTTCGGTCAACTGGTATCGCAAATTGCGCGGGGCCTGGACGCCGATTCGCTGTTCCAGACGGCCCAGAGCGTCGCGCCGGAGACCGATGGGGTCGCCGCGGAAGAGGCCGTCGCCGTACCGGGTAACGGCGAGGAAGAGGGCGCCGACGACGCTGCCATCGAGAATGGCGAAGCCGGGCCCGCCGGCGAGTTCGCGCCAGAGCTGAGTCTGGCCGAAGCATTGCTCGAGGCGACGGCAGAAAGCGCCGAGGAGACCTCCGATGCGAGCCTGCTCGAATCACTTCTCGGGGAATCGGATACAACCGCCTGATAGCGCCACTCCAGGCAAGAAACTGGAAGCGGCCCATGGACGCTACTCCTGACGTTCCCGATCGGTGGCATGACGCTACCCTTGCGAAACTGGGTCCGGCG
>CAZCVU010000674.1:0-1600 GCA_964501745.1 uncultured Flavobacteriales bacterium
AAGGGCTCACTCGTCGGCATCGTGGCGAGGCGGGTGCCGGTGCCGTTGAGCAGTTGGCGGAAGCGCGTATGGCTGGCGGAGAAGTAGGAGACGATCAGCGTCGCATAGGTGGCCTGCGGTTTGCCGTCGAGAAACGAGCGCAGGCGTTCGAGGCCGGCTTCATCGATCGTTTTTTCCTGCAGCGGTTCCCACAGCCCTGAGCCGACCGCGAAGTCGGTAAAACCTTCGGGAAAGACTGCATCGAACACCGGTTTCGGCGGTTCCCGGCCGTGCCCTTTGGTCGACGGATAGCTGATAGTCTGCGTGTCCAGCCCTGCTTCACGGCCGGCCGCCGCAATTGCCTCGGCGAGCGTTGTGCGGTCCGGAAAATCTTCGGTTGGTTCGAGATACGGCATGTCGTCAGTTGCGATGACGACGCGGTCGCCGGTCTTGCAGCCGAAATTGACTTTGAGGGTTTGGTGAAGTGTGTCGAGGTTCAAAACGTGATCTGTCCGGGGATGATATTGGTGCTTGCACTGCTCGAATGAGACTACATTGGCAACATCCGCCGTGCAAGTTATACTTGGCGGTCACTTCAATTCGGGAAAGGGCGTAAAGGACATAGGAACCGAGGTGCAACTCATATGATTTCCCGTGAAAAGCTTGAGGCCTTGCGCGAGTACGACTCGTCTTTGCTGGCCAATACACTGGATTATGTGGATGACACGCCGGCGGCCGAATGGTACATGGGCGGCGACATTCACAGCGTGACGCCGGACCAGGGTTTCACGGCCGGCGTGGCGGTAACCTGCAAGATGGATTCCAGTACGCCGGGCAGCGAACCGGACATGAGCCTGTACCTCGCGCAGCTCGAGCGCATGAATGCGATGGACGTGCCGATTGTCTGGGTCGTCGAAATGGTCGGGCCTCGGCCGGAACACGAATGCACGCTGGGCGACGGCACCGCCAAGGTTCTGCATTCAGTCGGTTGCATCGGGGCCGTCACCAACGGCCGTGTGCGCGACGTGGCCGGGTTGCGGACCGTCCCGTTTTCGGTCTATTGTCGCGGTACCGTGGTTCATCATTGCGCCTTGCGGGTGACGGCGGTTGACGAGCCGGTGTCGGTCGGGGGGATTACCGTCAACCCTGGCGACATCATCCATGCCAGCGACGAAGGTGTCATCAAGATTGCGCCGCCGGCAGTCGATAAACTGCTCGAGAACGCGGCGACGATGCGGGCGGCGGAGCATGAGGTGCACCAGGTGTTTCGACGCAGCGACCTGACGATCGTTGAGAAGCACAAGTACATGCACGAGGTCTTTACGCGGTTCGGCTTTATCCGCAAGGATTGAGTCAGTACGCCGGCACGAGGCGGGGAGAGTCTGCCCGACGACCGTTTCGAGGTTGGATCGTCGCCTGTCCGTTACGTTTCCTTCAAACCTTTTAGCCGGTCGACATATACATCGCGTACAGCCGGACGTCCTCCGGGCGCAGGCCGCCGAAGTTGGCGCGCAGCCGGATCGGGCCGTCGGCTGCGACCTGGTCGCGATCCTTCCAGCACACCCGCTGCCGCAGGCCGGGTGTTCCCAGCGGGATGCAGGCGTCGCCGGAATAACCGGCG
>CAZCVU010000675.1:0-1598 GCA_964501745.1 uncultured Flavobacteriales bacterium
GATCCAGGCAATCTTGCCTTCGGGTTTCTCGAAATCCCACTTAAGCGAGCGCAGGTCGACGATTTCATCAGCTCCGTGCTGATCGAGGTGCTGACCAAACGGGACCAGCGTCACCTCTTTGCCATCGGTCGTGAATTTGAAATTCTCGCTGCCTGGCAGCCCGCTCTTCAGCGCGAGCGCGTTGAAGAGGTCGTATTCGGGATGCCGGATGTTGCAGTACGCCCCGTGCAGGCGGCGCAAGGCGAAGCCGATCCCGAGCTTTTCGATGAGAGTATTGAGCGGCTTCCCGGCCATCGCGGCGACGCCCTAGACGAACTTCTCGGCCAGAAACCGGCGGAGTCTGACCCTCATGCCATCAAGGTTCAGCATTCTGGCCTTGCTTCCGCCGTCGGTTTCAACCCAATAGACCTCACCCCGAAGTTTTTTGAGATATCTGTCGTCGATCTCTTCGTCGTCGCCGACGGTGATCGGCAGCACCTCGACGATGCCCCTGGCTTCCAGATCGGGCAGGAAAGCCTTGGTTTCGGCGTCGTAGCCATCGAGACGTTTCTCGATCGTTTCGGCGGTGTCGTCCGCACGCATGACAATCTCGCCGCCGCAGCGGTCGCAGACGCCTTCAACCTTTGGCGGATCGAAATCACTGTAGCCGGCGCTACACGCTGTACAGGACCGCCGGCCACCTTCGACAACGCCGTAAACGAGAAAGTTCCTTGGCACGTCGAGATGCAGAACAAGATCGAGATCGACCTTCGAGAACAGTAGATCAGCCTGCGCCTTGGTGCGCGGAAATCCGTCGAGGACGAAGCCCCGCTCACGGCATTCCGGCTGCGCCAAATGCGCCATGACGACTGGAACGACGATCTCGTCGGGAACCAACTCGCCTCGCGTCATGATTTCCTGCGCAGTCTTTGACAGTTCGGAGTCCGGATCATCGCGAATCTTGGCGCGCAAGGCGATTCCAGAAGCAACGTGGATTAGTCCGAGTTCCTGTAGGTCTTTAGAGCGGTTGCCTTTTCCGCAGCCCGGTGGACCGAACAGGTGGATCCTCTTTCCCCGCACTGCGGCTTTGAGTTTTGCCAGATCGTTCATCGCCTTCCGCCTATTGGGTCAGGCCGGTGGGGGCGCCATCAACCAGACTGGCAATCGCAGCGTTCCAGCCGGCAGGCCCTATGCCATCGGCGTAACGGAGATCGGGCACGGCGACTCCTGGATGATAACTGCCATTGCTGCCCTGAACGAGAATCGGGATGTCGACAGCCTTGAGCAGCGGCAAGTCGTTGAGCGCATCTCCGATGCCGACACTGACGGCGCCGGGGTGAGAGCGTTTGAAAAGTGCCATCAGCATCGAGACAGCCTGGCCCTTGTCGCTGGCTGCGAAGTGAAAGAAACGTCCGCCTTGGGTAATCGGAAGATCGGCAGCGTCGATGACCGTGGCCAAGGCTTCCGGCTCCGGGATCAGAAATGGCTCGTCATACTCCCGCTGTTTTGCCCAAGTCGCGTGGGGGAGGGGAAGGCGGCAACGGCAAGCGACTTCCTGGACCGTCATATCGGAGAAGCCGCGCAACGGCAGGCCGGTTTTCTTCTTGAGTTCGGCAAAT
>CAZCVU010000676.1:0-1597 GCA_964501745.1 uncultured Flavobacteriales bacterium
GTGCTCGGAAGCGCGTTGAACCCGTCCCGGGCCTTCTGTTCGAGATCTCTCTTCTGGTTTGCCAGTTCTTTCACACGAGCATCAAGCACGACAAGCTTTGCGCTCCTATTCAGTTCCGCCTCCTTTACCTTTCTCCGCACTTCCCAGGTATCGGCCCGCTCTTGATCGTCCTCGGACCACTCCGACAGTTGCGTCAAAGCAAAGGGTGCCGGGTCGAGCGCGCCGAAGTTGTCGTGCACCTCGCGGTAGATACGAAAGTGGTCCATCAAGCCCTTGAAAAAGCGATCACGATTTCTGCTGCAGCCGATGAAGTTGCCCTCGTCGCGGTCGCCGCCGAACACATCACGCGGTCGGAACGCAAACTCACCATGGGCGAGCTCTTTGTCGTCGACATAGATGGCGGCGTTCGAACCGTCCAACTGGACACGAACACGAGACCACGTGTCGACCGGAATGGCCTGCGACGCGGCGACGCGGAAGGTGTGGCCTTTGTGCCTGGCAATCAGCGAGAGTTCGCCGGTCTTATCCGCGAGCTCCAGGTAGATGCACTCGTCCTCGCCCGTTCCGAAATCAAACAGACGCCCGCCTTTGAGGCCGGAGCGTTTGATCAGCACGTCAATGGTCAATTCACCGAAGTCGGCCACCGACGGCGGCGCCTCGGCATACTGATCCTTGCCATTGAACACGACGCATTTGTGCTGGCCATCGTGCTTGAACTCGGGCATGCCGTACAGGACGCCGTTGTTGTTGACGTAGGAATCTTCGAGCATGCGGGTCGTTGGTTGATCGAACTGCCAGTTGGCGTACAGGCCCGCGGCATCGGCCCCTTCGCCGAGCCCCTGCCGCCCCCAGATGCGACCAGACTGGAAAATACCGCTTTCGAGATTGGCGATGCCCGGAATGAGTTCGTAGTAGCCAACGGTGCCGTTGTACCCGGGCGTGTAGTCCATGACTAACTCGCCGGTCAGTTTCTGGCCCTTGGCGCCGCAGAGTCGGAGCACGTGCTCTCCCTTGAGGACCACGTTACCGTCGATCACGGCTTGTCCCTCGGTCGGAACGTCGCCTCCTCGCCCGATGCGAGACCGCGATATGGTGGTGACCGTGACCGATTCAATGATCCGAGCATTGCCGCCGACGATTACGTCCCCGAACACCCAGGCCTTGCCTCCGATCTTGGCGTTACCTCGAATCACGGTTTTCGGACCGTACACGACGGCAAATTCATGAATACAGGCATTTTCTTCGACCCGCGCTCCATCGAGCACCATGGCGTTCGGGCCCACGTAAGCGGTCGCGGCAACCCGGGCACTGTCAGCCACGAAACCACCCCCGTTGGCGTGGCGATGGCCTTTGGCGTTTTTCTGCAAGAACTTGACTCGTCGCGTCAGCTCATTTTCAACACGGATCATGCCACTCTCCAACCAATGAGGCAAATCAACATTCCCCGATCCGATCCTTTCCTTTCGAGCATTGGCAGTCAGTGCAATACGCCGGTCCATGTCGGCCAACTTACGTTGGGCGAGCGGGCCGACTTCATCCGTCAGTGGGATGGGAACTTCGTTCTTCACGGAGTAGCCCAAATACTGGTTGCCGTTGT
>CAZCVU010000677.1:0-1597 GCA_964501745.1 uncultured Flavobacteriales bacterium
CAGCGGCATGGTTGGTGTGCGGCGCCGGCGTAATGGCGGACGACTGGCCCATGTACCGCGGGCCGAATCGCAACGGCATCTCCGATGAGGTCGACTGGAAGGCCGACTGGAATCAGGCCGGCCCCAAGGTGCTCTGGCGGGCTTCGGTAGGTACCGGTTCTTCATCCGTTGTGGTGAGTAACGGACGAGCCTACACGATGGGCAATCACGGGAAAGAAGAAGGTCAACAGAAAGACACCGTCTACTGCTTCGATGCTGCAACCGGCAAAGTGCTATGGAAGCATACGTATCCGTGCCCGCTGCTACCGAAGTACTACGAAGGCGGCACGCTCGCCACGCCGACCGTGGACGGCAAGGTTGTTTACACGATCTCCAAGATGGGCGATCTGTTCTGCTTCGACGCGGCCACGGGCAAGGTGATCTGGCAGAAACAGATGCACAGGGAATTTGGGTTCATGCTCCCAACGTGGCACTTTTCCGGGTCGCCGCTTGTCGTGGGCGAAAAGCTGATATTCAACCTCGGCTCCGCGGGCGTCGCCCTCAACAAGAACACCGGCAAGATCATCTGGGAAAACGGCAAGGATGTCTGCGGGTACTCCACGCCGGTGCCCTGCACGATCGATGGACATGAATGTGTCGCGCTGTGCGGGGCGGATTCGGTGATGGGCGTACGAATCGCAGACGGCAAGGTGCTGTGGCGGTATCCGTTCTTCAACAAGCACAAGGCGACCAACGCCGACCCGATCGTCCACGGTGACGAGGTCTTTGCCTCGTGCGCCTACGGCCGGGGATGCGCCAAGATACGAATCACCAACGGCCAGGTGACGCAGGTGTTCGACAACACCGTCATGCGCAATTTCCAAAGTTGCTCGGTCCTCTGGAAGGGCTATCTCTACGGGTTCGACGAGATCCGATTAAAGTGCATCGATTTCAGGGACAGCCGTGAGCAGTGGAGCCAGGGTCGCATGGGGAGGGGTTCGTTGATGATGTGCGCCGACGGCAGGATGATCATCATGAGCGACAAGGGTGAAATGGTGATCGCCAGGGCAGACCCGAAGGCATTTCGTGTCATCACCCGTGCACAGGTCCTGCCGCGTTCGATGTGCCGAACGGTTGCGGTGCTGGCCAATGGCAGGATCTACGCACGAAACGCCAACGGCGACCTGGTCTGCCTGTCCGTGCGATAGCTTGTGGGAAGGTGGTACCGGATGCGAACCGGCAAACTCGCGATGATCGTTCTGGCGACGGGACTCGTCGGGTGTGGAGGGCCCGGTCACACGATCACCAATTCCGTCGGCATGAAACTGATCTACATACCGCCAGGCTCGTTCACGATAGGCAGTCCCGCAGGCGAGCCCGGCCGCATTCGCAACGAGACGCATCGCCCGGTAACGATGGACAAAGGATTTCGCATCGGCGCGACGGAAGTGACGCAAAAGCAGTGGCGCGCTGTCATGGGAACGAGCCCCAGTTTCTTCAAGGGCGACGACCTGCCGGTGGAGCGAGTTTCATGGCACGATGCGGTGGCGTTCTGCCGCCGGTTGAGCGAGATGGAACGGAAGCGGTATCGACTGCCGACGGACGTCGAGTGGGAGTA
>CAZCVU010000678.1:0-1591 GCA_964501745.1 uncultured Flavobacteriales bacterium
TTCGACCGCAACATCCCCTGGGCAACAAAGCAGTCTCTGTATGGAAAGCCGGGGAAGAAAAAGAAGAAGTAAGAAGATGAAAGCGACACGACTCCCTATTCACAACAACGTCGAGATACCAAACAAAACCGGAGCCGGCCAGAAAGAAGGCCCACAATCACTGCCCACTCTCCTTCAAAACCATGGCACCGCGCGCGATTCCGCAATGATTCCCTTTGTTTCGTATTCAGGAGCTCCCAAGTGAATAGTCTGCACCGAGGCGCAGCTTTGGCCTGCTTGACGATTTGGGTCAACGGCTTTTCGAACGCGGCATCGCCATCGACATCCTTCATCATCAAGGACGGACAGGCCAGTGCCCAGATCGTCGTTGCCTCTGAGCCAACGCGGTCGGCGCGTCTGGCCGCATCTCAGTTGCAGGTGTATCTCGAAAAGATCACCAGCGCGAAACTCGCGATCGTCACGACACCGACTGATACGGCGATCGTCAAGATATACGTCGGCGAAAGCGAACCTGCCCGCAAGGCCGGTGTTACGGCAACCGGCCTGAAACGCGATGCGTTTCGATTGGTCAGCGGAAAGGATTGGCTTGCGCTGATTGGCAACGACCTGGATTTCGTGCCGCGTGAACCCAGGGGGCACCACCGATCCGACTGGCTCAAGACCAAGCAGGCTCAGTGGGAGAAGCTGGCTGGTCACCCCTGGAAGAATCCCATCGGCGCCAGCCTTTACAAGGACTACAACAGGACGCTCGACATCTGGAATTTCGATCACCGTGGTTCGCTCAACGCGGTTTACGCCTATTTGCGCACGCTCGGCGTCCGCTGGTATATGCCTGGCTCGCTTGGCGAAATCGTGCCGAACAAGAAGGACATCGCACTGCCGAAGCTTAACCGCACGGTGACGCCGGAATTTGAAGTGCGATCGGTCAGTCGGCCTCTGATCTGTTCATCGGATGTTGAGGATGCGCTGTGGTACTTGCGCTTGGGCGCGAACGAACAGTACGGCATTCTCCATCACGGACAACGCAACCTTACAGAGCACTCAAAGCAGCGCGCTACTCACCCGGAATACTACGTGCAGCTAGCCAACGGCAAACGCGACACCGACAGCGCCAAGGCCAACGCCTGTCTCTCCTCTGAGGGCTTCTTCAAGGAGATGGTTGCGTACTGTCGGCTGATGTTCGACCACTATGACATTCCGATCGTTTCGGTGATGCCCCACGACGGATTCATCCACTGTCAATGCGATCGATGCAAGGATCAGGCGACGCTCGACCGCGGACCGGGCGGCCTGTCTTCTGATTATGTCTGGAGGTTTGTCGTCCGTGTCGCGAACGAATTGGCCAGGACGCATCCCGACAGGAAAGTCATCTGTGGCGCATACAGTGTCTATCGCCTGCCCCCGCTGACAATAGAAAAACTTCCGGACAACGTTTTGGTTGGTGTGGTCAACGGTCGACCCGTTCGGGAACTTGATGACGAACTGCACAAATCGACGGTCGAACTTCGCAGGCAATGGGCGACCATGACGAACAATCCGCTGTCGGTGATGCTCAACTACACGCCGTTTACGAATCGTGGCGCCTACCGTC
>CAZCVU010000679.1:0-1588 GCA_964501745.1 uncultured Flavobacteriales bacterium
AACGACCACCGGGTCTGTGCGGTCGAAATCGGCATCGGATACATGCACGTCATTCATGACGGGGCCTCGCGGAAATACCTTTGAAGGGGGAGGTTTAGAAATTGCCGAAAAATACGTCAACGGAATCCCAAATCGAAGGGAAGGTTCGGATCGCCGTCGATATTGGTGGCACATTCACCGATTTCCAGGTTCTGGATGAAACCACGGGTATAAGCCATGCCCACAAGATACCGACCACGCCGGACGACCCCTCCGAGGGACTGCTTATCGGCTTGCGCGAAGCGGCGGTGATGTTCGGGTTTGGGCTGGTTCAGGTCTCGGTGCTGATTCATGGCACCACCATCGCCACCAATGCCGTGTTGCAACGAAAACTCCCGATCGGCGCGTTGATCACCACGGCGGGGTTTGAGGATGTGTTGGAAATCGGCCGCCATTTGCGCTGTCAGGTTTATTCCAACAAAGCCGAGGAACGAACGCTTTTGATACCGCGTTCGCGCCGTTTCGGTCTCAAGGAGCGGGTCAAGGCGGACGGCTCGGTCGAGGTGGCGCTCGACGATAATGAGTTGCGTGAACTGGCGAGGAGGCTGAAGAACTGCGAAGCCGAAACCGTCGCTGTCGTGCTCTTGCATGCTTATGCTAACCCCGATCACGAGCGTCGGATTCTCGAAATTCTCGAGCAAGCCTTGCCGGGCGTACCGGTATCGGTTTCCTCGGAGATCAGCCCGGAGTTTCGTGAGTTCGAGCGCTCGTCGACGACGGTGCTTAATGCGCTCTTGATACCGGTGGTCGGAAACTACCTGAGGCGCCTCGAAGTTCGCCTCACAGATGCGGGCATGAATGCGCCAGTCTATATGGTGCAGTCCAACGGAGGTGTCGCGACGCCGGCCATAGCGGCCAAGCAGCCAGCGCGACTTCTACTTTCCGGCCCGAGCGGCGGTGCCAAGGCTGCTGAGATCATCGCCAAGCGCATCAATAGCCCAAATCTGGTCGCCGTCGACATGGGCGGCACCAGTTATGATGTCTCTCTGGTCGAGGATGGACGGGTGCATTTGGTTAACGAGGGCGAGGTTGATGGCTGTCCAGTGCGCCTTCCCATGGTCGAGATGCGCTCTATCGGTGCCGGCGGCGGATCCATCGCCCGCACGGATGCCATCGGCGGGATGTTCGTTGGGCCGGAAAGCGCTGGCGCGGAACCGGGACCGGCGTGCTATGGCAAGAACGGGTTGCAGCCCACTGTCACCGACGGGAACGTTATACTCGGACGCATCGACCCGGCGCATTTCCTGGGCGGTGCCATGGCACTCGACGCTGAGGCGGCGCGGATTGCCGTTGCAGGCAAGGTCGCGAAACCTCTGGGCCTTGGTGTCGAAGAAACGGCGGAAGGCATCGTCCAGGTTGCCGTTGCGCACATGGCCAGCGCTATCCGTTTGTCGCTGTTCGAAAAAGGTCTCGACCCTGAGGATTTTTCATTGATCTCGTTCGGTGGCGCTGGCGGCTTGCATGCCTGCGAGACAGCCGAGGAACTAGGCATCAAACAGGTTATCTTTCCGGCCGATCCAGGCACGTTGAGCGCTTGGGGCATGCTCTA
>CAZCVU010000680.1:0-1587 GCA_964501745.1 uncultured Flavobacteriales bacterium
CGTTGGCGCCGAGCTGGCGGCGATGATCGCCGAGGAAGGCTTCGAATCGCTCAAAGCGCCAATCAGGCGGGTAGGAATCCCCAACGTCCCTATTCCTTTCCACCTGGCCGAAGAAGAGTTCGTTACCCCGACAGCTGACAAGATCGTCACCGCGGTCAAGGCGGTCTGCGCCTAAAAAACAAAGTGCTGACCGCGATCGACTGCGGTAGGCCGTGCTGTTGGTGCCAGCTGCGTGAAATCGTTACCTTTGTCTGAGTGGGGCTTCTGCCCGCCGGACATGCCGCGAGCCTTATGACCGGTTCTGCAATAGCACGATGCGTCCGCGCGCGGTGCGGTCGCGGATGGCGCCGAGCGCGTCCCGGAACCGGTTGATCGGCATTGTGGTGGTTGGTAGGGGGCGGATTTTTCTGGACTCATATAGGGAAAACAGTTCGGTGAAACATTGAGCCGTCTTTTCTGGCCAACGCTTGCGGTAATCGCCGATCTGCAGGCCGCATAGATCGATGTTCTTGACCAGCAGGTAATTTGTTTGGAGCGTCGGGATGCGCCCGGCGGCGAAGCCGATCACCAGCATGCGTCCGCACCAGGCCAGCGCCCGGATTGCTGCGTCGAAAATCTCGTCGCCCAGCGGATCGATGATGATATCGGCGCCACGACCGTCCGTCAGGTCGTACACCTGCTGGCGCAGACTGTTCTTCAGGTCGTCCCGGTTGAGTTCGATGATTGCATCGGCACCTGCCGCGCGTACGAGATCGAATTTTTCCGGATTGGATGCGCCTGCCAGCACCCGAGCGCCAAAAGCCTTGCCCAATTGAACAGTGGCCAGCCCAACCCCGCCGGAAGCACCGAGAACCAGGATTGTCTCGCCGGTCGAATAGCGGCCGCGTTCGCGGATGGACAGCCATGCAGTATCGTAGACAAGCGCCATCGACGCCGCATCAGCGAACGACAGGGAGTCGGGAATGCGGTGACATTGCGTTGCCGGCACCGAAACCATCTCGGCGTAGCCGCCGCCGGGTTCGCACATGCCGAGCACCCTTTCACACGGTGCGAATCCGGTTACCCCGTCTCCAACAGCGCATACCACACCTGCCGGTCCCTTGCCGGGGATGAAGGGCACGGATGGCCGCGCCTGATGCTTTCCGCTCATCAGTAGGATATCGACGTAATTCGCCGCCGTGGCATGTATCTTGATCAGCAGCTCGCCTGAATCCGCCACCGGATCCGGTGCGTCCCGCAGCGCCGCGCTCTCGACCGGCCCAAATTCCTTTACGATGACGGCGCGCATATTACTGTTCTCTCCCCACTGCGGTCGGCACGACCCGGCCATTGGCTATCCACATCATGATATCTTGTTTCTGTATCTTTCCGTTGCTCATCAGAGGGATTTCGGTAAGCTCAAGATAAAATTCTGGCATCTCGTATTGCGAGAGTCCGGCCACCGCCAGGTGGTCGAAAACCTTGTCGAAACTGTTATTCGCGCCTTGGCGATACGTGATTGCAAGGCAGACACGCTCTCCCAGCCGCGGATCGGCGATCGGCACGGCGGCGGCGCGCTCCACCGTCTCGTGCTCCATCGCCAGATCC
>CAZCVU010000681.1:0-1586 GCA_964501745.1 uncultured Flavobacteriales bacterium
GTGCCAATCTCGATCGGCGGTACCCTCGCCGGACCGTCCTATAGCCTTGAAAAGACCGCTGTTGTCCGTAAGCTCGGTGGTCTTGTGGGAGGTCTGCTCTTTCCCCCTGCACTGATCGCGGGGTTGGCTGAATTGGGGATCGACGACGACAACCCGTGCCTAGCCGATGCGGCGCCTGCGAAGCCATCTAATGCTCCTGAAGAGACGCAGAAACCTGCCGGTATCAAGGATGCCGTCAAGGGACTGGGCGACGGGCTGAGCAAGGGAATAAAGGGACTGTTAGGTCAGTAACCGAGCCTTGAAGAAGTTCTATTCAGAAGTCGCTGTTGCCAGCGCGGGGAGCAAATACTCCGTCGCTCTCGATGGACGTAGCCTGAAGACGCCGGGTCAGGCGAACTACTGTTTGCCTACTTGGAATCTGGCTAATGCGATTGCCGCGGAATGGCGGGCTCAGGGAGACGAGATAGATCCCAAGTCCATGCCTTTGACGATGATTGCTAGTGCCGCTGTCGATCGCGCGGCAGCAATGCCTGAAGACGTGATCGCCTCAATCATGCGGTTTGCTGCGACCGACCTGCTTTGCTATCGCGCCGAGCGACCGGCTCAACTGGTCGAGAAGCAAAACGAGACCTGGCAACCGTTGCTCGACTGGGCTTCAGCAAGCCTCGACGCCAAGCTCGAAACAACAGTGGGCATCGTGCCAATAGAGCAGGACGGTGAAGCTATTGCAGCGCTGCGCAGGATACTCCTCACCTGCGATCATTTCAGGCTTGCCGCGCTGCATGCTCTCACCGCCGCGCTCGGCTCCATCATCCTTGCGCTGGCGGTATTTGAACGCCACATCGATGTCGAACAGGCGGTAGAGGCGAGCCAGCTTGACGAGGCATTTCAAGCCGACCAATGGGGTAAGGATAGTGAGGCCGGTAAGCGCCGCCAGTCGGTTCGCGCAGAAGCGACGGTGGCGGCGCAGTTCTTGACGCTGTTGCAGGCCTGATTGCCGAGTGCTATCCCGGTCACACGAGAGGAGGCGCTGCAATGCAGAACATCATCCGCCAACTCGAAGCCAAGCGTGAAGCCGCGCGGGCGGGCGGTGGCAAGAAGCGAATCGATGCACAACATGCCAAAGGCAAACTAACGGCACGCGAGCGCCTAGACGTTCTGTTCGATGAAGGCTCTTTCGAGGAATGGGACATGTTCGTGGAGCATGATTCCACCGATTTCGGGATGGATGAAAGGAAGATTCCCGGCGATGGCGTGGTCACTGGCCACGGCTTGCTCGAGGGCCGCCGCGTCTTTGCCTTCAGTCAGGACTTCACAGTGTTCGGCGGGTCTTTGTCGGCGGCACACGCGCGGAAGATTTGTAAGATCATGGATCAGGCGATGAAGGTCGGAGTGCCGGTCATCGGCCTTAACGATTCGGGCGGTGCGCGAATTCAGGAAGGCGTAACTTCACTGGCTGGCTACGCGGATGTGTTTCAGCGCAACGTGCTTGCCTCGGGCGTCATTCCACAAATCTCGGTGATCATGGGGCCGTGCGCCGGCGGCGCCGTATATTCTCCGGCGATGACTGATTTCATCTTCATGGT
>CAZCVU010000682.1:0-1586 GCA_964501745.1 uncultured Flavobacteriales bacterium
CGTGCGCCAGATGACCTTCCCCGTAGCACCCTCGACACCGAGCAACTTGCCCGCAGACCCGCTCGAGGCCGGCGTTTTCTTGCCCTTGCGCCGGTCGGCTTCTTTCGAGGCTTTCGCCTGGCTGTACACCACCGCCACGCCATCCGAGACCACAATCTGTCGGACCGGCGACGCCTCCTTCACTGTCGAGAGCGTCTTGCCCGATGTAGCGTCGAGGATTGTCAGCGGCGCGAGATACTCCATCGTCGCGTAAAGTCGATCGCCTTCCACGACGAAGCGTCGATGGTTTTGTGTGGGCACGACGGTTCGTCCGCCGGTGGTCTTTGTCCACGGCTTGTCTGCAAACTTCGTGCGCGCCCATTCGGGCCAGCCCCACGGTCCGACGGGGCGCCGCCAGAGCAACTTGCCGTTGAAAGCGTCGCGACAGATCAGCGCCCACCGCTCCGGCAGACGCTGGTCCGTGATGCCGATCAGTCCCTCGTCCAGAAGGTAAAACACCCGTCCGCCGCCGGACACCATCGCCTCAAACCCCGACGGCGTTTCGTGACTTCGTAACCACAACGGCCCGGCCACCCAGTGCATCGACCGCGGCGGACCCACGCGTGTGTCGTGAGCCACTGCGTTGTTGCCCGCGTCGTGAAGGAAGTGCGTCCACTCGTCGATGTCCTTCGGCCAGGGCTTGACGGTTTTCTTGCCGCCAACGTACGCCACACCCAGCGGCGCCAACACACGCATGACCTCGGTCATGGGGATGTCACCGAGGTCGTCCGACACAATCAGGTTGACGAGATTGGCGACGTACGGCAGGCGATTGCTTGTCCACTGTTCGACCGACACCTTACCGTACAGCCCCAACTTGCCGATGTGCTCGCGAGCTTTCGCCACGTTGTCAGCGTCGGCATCCAGCCCGTGTACGGTGTAGCTGTCCGTCGCGCGCAGAGCGGCCGTCAGTTTCCCGTCGCCGCAGCCGATGTGAACAACCAGGCCGCCCTGGACTTTGGTGTCGCGCAGAATCTTTTCCGCTGAAGCATCCGCCGCAACACGTCCGGCGGGAATCAAAGCCAGCCCCAGAGCCACAACAACAGCCGTTCGAATGGTTGGTCTTCCGATGCACTTCATGTGAACGTTCTCCTCACTACTTCGCCGCGCTCATGCAGAGCACGCGCCCGTCCTGGGTTGCGATGTACAGTCGTCCGTTCGCGGCAATCATGCCGTCGAAGACGGGAATCGTGTCGAGGCGCAGTTCCGAGAGCTTCTGTCCGTCAATCGCCGAGACCGCCCAAAGCGTTCCACCCGAGCGGCCTTGATAAGCCTGCTTCTGTTTCTCAAGCTGCTTCTGTACCTGCGCGTTCTGCAATCCCTTGGCAGCGAGATCTTCATTAACAAGGTCCGCCGGCCCGGCCAGGAACAGTGTGTCTCCGGCCAGGACCATTCCGCGCGGGAATAGCGAAAGGTCCTTCGCCCAGTCGTGGTGCACCAGGGGAGTTGGCCTTTTCCTGGTCGTGCCCGGTTTCTTCGCAGCCGGTTTTGGATCGACTGGCTTTTTGGTGGCCGACGGATTCTTCGCAGCGCGGAAAAGGTGATGT
>CAZCVU010000683.1:0-1582 GCA_964501745.1 uncultured Flavobacteriales bacterium
TTGACGACGACCAGTGTTTCGGTATCGGGGACCACGGCCCGCACGCGATGTACGAGCTCGGCGCCGGGCGTATCGATTCCGCCGGGTATGCTCATATTTTGAAATTCGTCGAGCGGCCGGCTATCCAGAATCACCAGGTCTTCGCCGGCATCAACCTTCGCCTTTAGGTCTTCGGCAGAGATATTCGGAGTACCGAAATGGTGCTCGACATACTCTCCAAATGCCTTGGACGGCACATTGACGCCGCTAAACAGCTCGAACCCTGCGTCCAGCCATGCCTTGACCCCACCTTCCAGGATCGCAACATCGCTGTAGCCCATCGCCTCGAGAACCGCGGCGGCCCGTCTCGCTAATTTGCCGTCGGCGACGCACAGCACAGTTCGCGTCGTTGTCCTGGGCACAAAATCTCCGATCACCAGGTCGAACCGGCTCACCGGGATATTTACGGCCAGCAACAAGTGATCGTGACCAAACGCACCCTGTTCGCGGACATCGATCAGTGCAATCTCGTCACCGTCAAGCAGCGCTACCCGCAAGCTTGAGGCGTCGATTGATTTGGTTGTCATTTCGTCACACCCGGGGTCGCCGGAAAGACCTTATACGTGCCGTTGTCAATATCGTACTGGACACGTTCCCTCTGCTCGGTAAGTGCCCGCCCGTACATGTGCAGGTGCAAATTGAGCGACGGACCTTCCTGGTGGATCGAGTGGATATCGTCGGGCATCAGGGTGACGCCGGTTCCTGCCGTGATGTTGTAGGTATCGACCTGTTCGACTTCACCTTTGCCGGCGACAGAACCATCGTCGACCCGGCGGTAGAAGCGGTTGAGCTCATTGCCGAGAATTCCCACCACGACGGCCCAGGTGGTGTGGTTGTGTGGTGGCGTCTCAACGTGACAAGCGGAGCTATTGAGATAGAGGGTAAACCGGTGATCTTCGTCCTCTGAAAGCGTATAGAGGAAGCTGTTGTCTACATCACGCGGCGGAAACTCCTCTTCATTGAAGAGCTCGCGGCGGTTCGCGAGTTCGATCAACGTCGTTCGAATTGCGTCGAGCGACTCACGTGTAACGCCTTGTTGGTCCTCGATAGTGCGAATCGCCGAGATCGTCTCTGCAACCGCACGCTCTCTGTCGGCTGTCACGCTCATGTCGGCACCTCCCCGTATCCCGCAGCCATATTAGGTTGCGCCATGAGACGCTTCAAGCAGCGCATGCTTTCGAATCCAGGTCTAGCGGCGTTACCGGCTTGCGGCCATATTGACGGGCCATGATAGGCACGCCAAACGGTCTTGAGGTTTTCGACCGCCGCCAGGTTCGACTGCAGCGCGATCGCGCAGCGGCAAATTTTCGCAATCACGACTTCCTCTTTCGCGAGGTAGCCAAGCGACTCGCCGACCGCCTGTTGGACGTTAAACGCAAGTTTCCGCTGGCGCTCGACTTGGGCTGCCATAGCGGCGGGCTCGCCACTCACCTACCTGAAGCGAGCGGCGTCGGGACGCTGGTGCAATGCGACTTGTCACCGGCGATGGCTCGGCAAGCCGGCGCGATCGCACTCGTTGCCGACGAGGAGATGTTGCCGTTCG
>CAZCVU010000684.1:0-1580 GCA_964501745.1 uncultured Flavobacteriales bacterium
TCTGACGCCTCTGCGGCGCCTCCAGGATTCCCTCGGCAGCCGCATCGGAGGCAGGACAAGCGAAGCGGATCAGGTCCGGCTTCAAGCGCAGATGAGGAGCACTTCCATGGTGAACTACAAATCTGATTTCATTTCCTGTGATTTTGACTTCGAGGCGAAAGGCAAAAACTACGGCGCGGCGCGGCTGGTCTATTCGGACAACGCCAACGCGGGCCGCGTCTTTCTCATACCGATTGTCACGATCGTAAATGGCAACGGCCCGACCGTCTTGCTGTCGGCCGGCAACCACGGCAACGAAGACCAAGGTCAGTTGATTCTTCGCCGGCTGATCCATGAGCTCGAGCCGAAGGACGTGCAGGGGCGCATCATCTTCATACCAGCCTTGAACTATCCGGCCGTGCGCTCCAGCACCCGCACCTCACCGCTCGACAACGAAAACCTGAACAGGAGCTTTCCTGGCGACGGGACCAGCGGCCCGACGCCGGCGATTGCGCGTTTCGTTGTCGATGCGCTGCTGCCGTTGGCCGATGCGGGCATGGACCTGCATTCCGGCTCCTATGGTGCGGAATTTGTAAATACGACCTTTCTCTGCACCTGTGCCGACAGCGGTCTCTACCGCAAATCCGTCGAATTGGCCGACGCCTTCCAGGCGCCTTATATGTATGTCGTAAACGGCTTGGAGTCGCCGACGGGTTTCGACCCCGCCGCGCACGCCCAGAATATTCCTTTCATGTCGACCGAGCTCGGTGGCGGTGGCATCGATCGAGAGATCATGCGGATCGGCTCACGCGGCGTGCGAAACGTTCTCGCACACCTCGATGTGATTGCGGCGCCGGAAGCTGCTTCGGAACCCGAGAGCACGGTGTATCTCGACGCCGTCAACGGAGCGGGCGGCATTTTGGCGCCGTTCGAGGGGATTTTCGAAGCCCAGTTCGATGCTGGAGACGAAGTCGCTAAAGGACAGACCGCTGGCTTTCTATTTTCGCTTGACGAAATCGACCGCCCGCCGAAGGAATTGCTGTTCACGGATTCGGGCATCGTCGGCATAAAAAGCGTCTCGGCACGGATGTTTCATGGCAGCCGCGTCTGCGCGACGGCAAAGGCGGTGACGCATGACGAAATCCTCGCCCTCGCCGATGCATAGAACGTGATGATCCGGCGCCGATAAACCCTGCCTTCAGCGAGACCGCAGGACGTGGCCGCGCGCCCGTATCGCGGAGACGTCACGTGGCAGCTTGCGGACACCAAAACGTGATGATCGGGACAAGAACCGGTGTGGAAGGGGAATCGGTGTATTTGCAAGACCTGGCACATCCAGGTGTGCCAGCAGTCAGACTGTGGATCCAAAATAAATATTGTTAGGAAACGAGGACTCGCACTAGACTGATGACAACAAACGATAAAGATCTGCGATAAAGCAGCGACGAAGGAGTGGCAGTAGCGAGGTTCGGTGCGGGAGGCATCGACTCCAAGGTGTTGCAGTCGATTGATTGTGGCCTTGAAGCCGGTCTTGTCATCATTTTCTTTGCTGAGGAATGCCTCCTCACTGGCACTGTCCGCAACGAGATCGCTGCGTGCAG
>CAZCVU010000685.1:0-1577 GCA_964501745.1 uncultured Flavobacteriales bacterium
GTCGGCATCGAGCGCTAGCTCCGCACGATTGACTTGGTCACGGCCCTGATTGTCGGACACGAACGCCTCTGTGCGTTCGCTGGTCCATTTGACCGGTCGGTTGAGGTCGCGGGCGGCAAGCAAGACGAGTGGCTGCTCAGGGTAGATCATGGTCTTCATGCCGAAACTGCCGCCAATGTCGAGCGTCACGACGCGTAGCTCGTCTTCTTTGATTCCAAGTATGTCGGCGACTTCGCTTTGTATGAAGTGGACGCCCTGCGAAGGGCTGTGCAGTGTGAAGCGTTTGCCGTCCCAATGTCCGATCGCGGCTCGCGTTTCCATTGAATTGACGACCACCCGGTTGTTGACCAGTTCAACGCGGACGATGTGGTCGGCTCTCTCGAAGGCGGCGTCCGTCGCTTCCCGATCCCCCAATTGCCATGTGAACGCAACATTGTTCGGTGCGCCGTCCCAGACCTGGGGCGCGCCGGCTTCCGTGGCCCGCTTTGTATCGGTGATTGACGGCAGCGGCTCATAGGCGACCTCGACGAGTTCGGCCGCGTCCTGCGCCTGACCATGGGTCTCTGCGACAACGAAGGCGACCGGATAGCCGACATGTCGCACCACGTCGACGGCCAGGATGTGGCGCGTCGGCGAAAATACCTTCGACCCATCGATGTTATCGAAGGCCCTCACAAATGGTATCGACTTCAGCCCGGCAGCCTTGATGTCCGCCGCCGTATAGACTGCCAGGACGCCGGGCGCTGCTTTTGCCGCCGAAGTATCGACGCTGCTAATGCGCGCGTGCGCATATGGCGATCGCATGACAACGCCGTAAGCTTGGCCATCAAGGTTGATGTCGCTGGTATAAGTCCCCTGGCCGGTCAGCAACCGCTGGTCTTCGAGCCGGGTCGCCGACTGACCGACGCCGAACTTTAACATTCCGTGCAGCTCCTGTAGAGCAAGGCGATGATAGAATTCACGAGGTTCGGGTCAACCGGTTTATGGCTGCGTATATGGCCATGCCGAACTGAATGATCTGGGCTTTCCTGTTTTCTCAACCGGTCTTGGACTTCGAGCTACAGCGACGGCTCTATGGCCGTATTGCGAGCTTCCAGTATCCTTCCAGAATCAGTTTTCGACGGAATCGTACAAACGCGATCGCCCTGCAATTCATTGAGTTCCGTAAAGGTCGGATCCTATCCCGCAACCACCGACCGCGATCGGTCGCTGGCGCCGGCACAGCCCCAGTGACTGTCGCTAAACGTCGATCCGCAGCAAAGGCGCGTATTGACGGAGTCGCTCCTCCGCTACCAAATCCATGGCCCTGAGACCAATCGTGTTTCAGGGTCCTTTTTTGTTTAATGGATATGAGGTGGAAGACAGACGCGTGTAGTTTCAGTGCAAAGATCGGCATTTCGGATGACAGTTGGTTTCAGCGCAGATCACTCGGCGGTCGGATCGCCGATCGGCAAAAAATGATCTAGGTCAATTACGCCGGCGCGGGACATCCTTAATCCGGGGTTAGCAGTGAAGTTACTTGTCCTATCCGGAACAGGAATTTCTCTTAGCAAAGGTCGGTTTCGTGTCGATGCCTG
>CAZCVU010000686.1:0-1577 GCA_964501745.1 uncultured Flavobacteriales bacterium
GCTGATCGCCTGCCGCCGCGAGGGCGCCGCGGGCGAGCCGCACAAATTTGCCCGCGGACCGGGTCTTGAGCGTTTCGAAAAGGGTCAACTCGTAATCGAAGGTGGAACTGGCGCGCGCTGCTAGCACGAAGTAGAACGAAGCGGCTATTTACCATCATTGAACGAACCGAAAGCTACGCCATCGATGTCTGCCTCTATTTCCTCGGAACGCTTCCCGACAATCGACGACATCCGCGCTGCGGCAACCAGGATTCGCGGCCAAGCAGCGCGCACGCCGCTCTTGGAATCGCCCAAGGTTAACGCGCAGATCGGTGGCCGCCTGCTCGTCAAGGCTGAGCCATTGCAACGTACCGGCTCGTTCAAGTTCCGCGGTGCCTACAACAAACTCAGTCGTCTTTCGCCGGACGAGCTTGCAGCTGGCGTGGTCACCGACTCGTCCGGCAACCATGCGCAAGGTATCGCGGCCGTTGCGCAAATGCTCAGTGCGCCAGCGACAATCATCATGCCGAGCAGCGCGCCGCAAAACAAAGTAGAGAAGACAGAGGCCTACGGTGCTGAAATAGTCTTCTACGAACGCGGCGAAGTGGACGCAGAACAACTAACAATACAAACCGCCAAGGATCTGGGAGCAACATGGATTCCCTCCTTTGACGATCCATACATCATTGCCGGACATGGAACGGTCGGCCTGGAAATCGCTGAACAGGCCAAGGATGCCGGGGCAGCACTTGATGCGGTCTTGGTGCCGTGCGGCGGCGGCGGGCTGATTTCCGGAGTTGCACTAGCCCTGGCGGCAGCAAGCCCGGAGACAAAGGTCTATGCCGTCGAGCCCGCCGGATTCGATTGCATGGGCCGCTCACTCGCGGCAGGCGAGCCGATCGACATCCCCGCGGGCGCACACTCAATCTGCGATGCCATTCTGTCGTTGCAGACCCGCCGCTTCACATTTGCCATGTGCCAGAAACTTCTCGCCGGCGGCATTGCCGCGGACAACGACGCGGTCCTGCGCGCAATGAAGGTAGCGTTTAGTGAATTTAAGCTGGTCGTTGAACCAGGCGGGAGTATTGCCCTGGCTGCCGCACTCGAGCAGAAAATACCGGTCGAGGGCCGCTCAGTTGCGGTGGTTTGCTCAGGCGGCAATGTCGATAACTCGGTGTTTGCAAACGCAATCGCTTCTTAGCCTGCCTCACAGAACCTTGTGTTGCGCCACTGGTATGCGCTCGCGAACCAGTGCGAGATAGGCAAGGTCGAGGCGTGCGGTCACGAAGCCGATGGTGTCCTGCGCCCTGGCGATGACGTGTCCCCATGGATCGACGACGATTGAGTGGCCGTAGGTCGCGCGCGTGCCATTGGCATGGGTGCCGCATTGTGCGGCCGCGAGGACATAAGTCTCGGTCTCGATCGCCCGTGCCCGCAGCAGGACTTCCCAATGGTCCTTGCCGGTCTGCAAAGTGAAAGCAGCCGGCACCGTAATCACTGACACGCCTTGCTTTGCCAGCGCCTGATAGAGCTCCGGAAACCGCACGTCGTAGCAGATCGTGCAGCCGATTTTGGCGCCGTTGGCCTGATATGTGACG
>CAZCVU010000687.1:0-1577 GCA_964501745.1 uncultured Flavobacteriales bacterium
TCATCGGCCACAACGCGAAACACACAGGAGGGAACCGCAATGGACTTCAGCAAACTTAAGAACGTCAAGGTGGAACGGGAAGACGGCATCACCTGGGTCATTCTCAACAGGCCCGAAAAGCGGAACGCCATGAGCCCCGAACTCCACTTCGAAATGGATGAGGTTTTGCAGTATCTCGAGACCGATCCGGAAACCAGGTGCCTGGTACTCACCGGCGCCGGCGAGGCTTATAGCGCCGGCCAGGACCTAAAAAAATTCTTCCGTGAAACGGAGGGAAATCCGTCTCTCCGCAAGCGCTCGGCCGAAGCGGCCAACCGCTGGCGCTGGGAACGCCTCTACATGTACGACAAACCGACCATCGCGATGGTCAACGGCTACTGCGTTGGCGGCGCGTTCATGCATCTGGTCGCCTGCGACTTCGCCATCGCTGACAAAAAGGCTATCTTCAGCCTGTCCGAGGTCAATTGGGGCGCTCTGCCCGGCGCCCTGGTCAGCCGCGCAGTGACCGAGGCGGTGGGCTACCGCGACGCGATTGATCTGTGCGCCACGGGCCGGGCGTTTACCGGCGCGGAAGCCTCGCAGATGCGGCTGGTGAACAAGGCGGTGCCGGCAGACCAACTGCGCAGCGAAACCATCGCGCTGGCGCAAACGCTGATGGAGAAAAACCCGATCGCATTGGCCCAGGCGAAGAAGGCCGTGCGCATGGTGCGCACCATGGACTTTACGCAGGCTTACAACTATCTAGCGGCGATGTCGCACCAGATTACGCTGTTTTCCGGCACCGAGGGCCGCAGCAAGGGCCTGTCGCAGTTCCTTGACGAAAAGAGCTACAAGCCGACATTCGAAAGCTACAAGCACGGGCACAACAAGCCGGAGTCTTCCGACTGATAGCGGCTACTCCATCAGGTGGCCGAATTTCTCACGCGCCCTACGCGCGTCCTTGGGACTTGGCTTGTTGACATCGGGGAAGTCGGCACGCCAATGGAACGGCTTGCAGGCGTCGATGATCAGACGCGAATTGACGATGTTGCCCTTGGTCCTGTCCCAGGGCGCGAGCCGCGGGTCGGACATCCCCCCCTTGCCGCCGGTAATCAGGTCGATGGAGGTAGCCGGATCGGCGCGCGTAAGCGCCGCCCAGATCACTTCCTCCAGGTTGGTCACATCGATGTCGTCGTCGGTGACAATCACCCAGCGATTGGCGGTGACCCCGGCCTGGCACATGCTGGCCACATGCCCCGCTTGCGTGGCGTGACCAGGGTAGCGCTGAGTGATGGCGATGGCGAGCAGCAGGCGTGAACCACCGACCTCGTGGCACCACACCGTCTTCACGTCCGGAACCCCTGCTTTCTGCAGATTGGCCTTGAGCGCCGGGGAACGGGTGATGGCGCGGAATCGTGAGTATTCATCCGGCAGACTTTGGGGGGCAAACCCCAAGATGATCGGGTCATTACGATAGTACACGGCCTTGACGTCGACCACCGGGTTGCGCCGCCCTTTTTCCGTGTATGTGCCGGTCCAGTCGCCAAACGGACCCTCAACCTCGATCCGCTCCGGGTCGACATAGCCTTCCAGTACGA
>CAZCVU010000688.1:0-1571 GCA_964501745.1 uncultured Flavobacteriales bacterium
GAACTAACATTCAAACCGGACCACACAATGGGGGCTGGTCAAGTTGTCGACGTACCAGGCACCATAGGCTCATGTCTGACGCTGGTGAACGAACGCGCCGACGACGCTGGTATACGGCTCGAAACTCGGATCGCCGCGAACATGCCGCCTCTGCGGGCCGACGAGCGCAAGCTCAAGCAGATCCTCATCAACCTGCTGTCGAACGCGGTCAGGTTCACGCCGGAGGGCGGGACCGTGCGGCTCAGTGCCTGGTTCAACGTCGATGACGGCGTCGTACTCGAGGTCGTCGACACAGGCGTCGGCATCGCGCCACAAGACATCCCCAAGGCTCTGGCGCAGTTTGGCCAAGTCGACGGCTCGCTTGGCCGCACATGCGATGGCACCGGGCTCGGCTTGCCGCTAACCAAGTCGCTGGTCGAACTGCACGGCGGATCGTTCGATCTGCACAGCGAGCTCGGCGTCGGAACCACGGTCACAGTACGTTTGCCGTCAAGCCGCAACGTATTGGAAGCAGCGACAGGTACATAGTTGCCGTCCGCGACTACTAATACATAGCTTAATTCAGGCGGAGAGGCGCACCGTCCGGCTGATGCCATGGAACAGTTCGGTGGCGCTGACGGGCTTGGTCAGGACGCTCGCCGCGCCGACCTGCTCGGCCACCTTGTGGATGTGCGGATCCTCATCGCCGGTCAGGATCAGGATGGGAATGCCCCGGACGTTCGGGCTCTTGTCGCGACGAACGGACTTGCACAGCCCGATCCCGTCGAGTTCGTCCATGTGGAGGTCGCTGATGATGATGTCGGGCGCGATGGATCCCGGTTGGTGGAGATGCTCGAGCGCCTCGACGCCGTTGCCTGCCTCTTCGATATTGCTGACGCCGAATGCCTCGAGCGTCTGCCTGATGAAAATGCGCATCGGCGGGTCATCTTCCACGATCAGAATGCGGAGCTTCGCGAGATGGCTATCCGTCATTTCAATGAGATTTCCCATGTGGAACCAAGCTGACCAGTTTTGTAAGTCGGTAAACCGCTCAACGTGCAACACACTTGTATTTTGCGACCCATTTCCGGATTCAACCGCTAAGTACCTCTCGGGCGTCAGCGGCGAAAGTCCATGCGCCGATTCAACGCTGTGGAGGTTTAAATCGCGTAAAAGTCAAAGTCGGAGGCGATGGGCGAGGATCGCGCCGAGCCTAGCAAACGTCTGCTTGCCATCATCAGCGAGCTTTCTCCTGAGAACTGCCGCACAAACCGACCGAATTAGGCCCGAGGCACCAATGCGATGGGTCAATGCCGTGATCGAGACCGTCGCTTCTCAGTATCGGATGAGAGGGTCTTGGCGCAGGTCACAATGGATATCACTTACTTCTCACCCCGATTGGGTAACGCCGATACGCCGAATTCGATCTGTGCGAGCCATTGTGTCCATGAATTGAGATCGGTCTCATTGCCAGCCACATCGCCGCCGCCGCCATCGCCGCTACCGCCGCCGCCATCGCTGCCATCGCTGCCGCTGCCGCCGCCATCGCCGTCACCGCCACCGCCCCCGCCGCCATCGCCGACGCCGCCAAC
>CAZCVU010000689.1:0-1560 GCA_964501745.1 uncultured Flavobacteriales bacterium
GGCACATTGCGATGCCGTCGGGTGGGAGCCGTCCACTGCATCAGAAGCAGACATTGGAATTGGATAACCTTGTTGTCAGCGAAACGCGACTACAGTCCAAGCCGCCGGAAGACGGATCGTCGGACCAAGCCTGATTGGGACCTGTTGGCAAACTCTGGCAGCACTGGCACCGGCAAATGTGCGTCACAATTGGTTAAATCGACTGTCGCGATTGGGGTTATCGCGCTAGCCTCGAAGCATACAAGTCCGGCGCGGCGGTTTGGATCGCTTGGCGGACAAACAACGACGGGAGGACGAAATGGCCGATTGGAATATATCCGAGGAAGCGACGGTGCTTCTAAAAGACGCCCACGTCTGGGATATGACAATTCCTTGGCAGACATCACGCGACGCAGAATCCCAACAGCTCATACTTACCCGCGCAGTCGAGCACGGCTACACGCTCGCTTCGCTCACCATGTTGTCTGATTGGGGCGGGGGATTTGTCGACGCAATCCCGGCCATCGCCAACAGGCGCGCTTACTTCCTTGGTAGCCCGGATAAGTTCGTACTGGTCGACACGTTTGCCGATGTGGAACGGGCTAAACGTGAAGGCAAACTCGCCATCGTTCTCCACTTTCAGGGCACCAACCCCCTCGGAGGCGACCTTAATATGGTCGAGGTCTACTACAGGCTCGGCATTCGTCACATGTTGATGGCCTACAACATGAAGAATCTCGTTGGCGATGGTTGCATGGAGCGCACCGACGACGGCCTGTCACGCTTCGGCGTTGCAGTGGTCGAGGAGATGAACCGCGTCGGCATGATCGTCGATGTGACCCATACCGGCTATCGCACGACGATGGACGCCTTCGAAGTCTCGAAAGACCCGGTCATCTTCTCGCACTCCTGTCCAGCCGCGGTCTGGGATATCCCTCGCAACGTCAAAGACGACCAGATCAAGGCCTGTGCCAAGACCGGCGGCGTCATGTGCATCAACGGCGTCGGCGTATTCATGGGTGATAACGACGCGTCGCCCGGGATGATGTTGAAACACATCAACTATGTAGCGGAACTGATTGGGCCCGAGAATGTCGGGATCGGCACCGACTACGTATCGGATGGCTGGGAACGCGAACCGTTCGAGGCGCGACCGGCGACCCCAGCGGATCCGGCGGTCGGCGCACGGCAAACTTCGTTTGGCGGCCGCTTCAACCAGATGGACCTGCATCAGGCGGCACATCTCCACGCCTCGGACGGAGATTCCATCGGACCCGACTGGCGCGACATTCACTACATCGGACCGGAGCAAATGCCGGAACTGACCGAATTGATGCTCAAGCACGGCTACAGCGAAAAGGAAGTGCGCGGCATCCTTGGTGAAAACATCATGCGGGTAGCCAAGCAGGTGTGGAAATAAGTCGGCTATCTTCGACCAGCTGCAACGCGCCATGGCTAAGCCCGTAAATGTCCGCTATGGGTCATTAGCGGGCGTTAGAGCGGTTCGTTGCGGATGACCGCTTTAGGCTGGTAAGCGGACGTCAGCGCAATGCCTTCAAGAAACCGCTAAGGTGGCTATCA
>CAZCVU010000690.1:0-1558 GCA_964501745.1 uncultured Flavobacteriales bacterium
GAAAGGTTTTCAGCACGGCGTGCGCCTCGGCCATGATGCCCCTGACTACCTCCCCTGCGGGCTTGACCGCCTTGATAATGCCGGAACCTTGGCCGGCGGGCAGCACGCCATAGTCCACGTCGCCTTCAATGCGGCCTCTGTGGGAACCCAGTTCGCCGACCTCGTTAAGCTGCAGGGGATATGGCTTGATCTCGTGTTCGCGCGATGCCCACTCATCGGTGAAGCGGTTTCGGATCATGCGGTTAGGTTTGCCCGAATGCGCCCGGGTTACTACGGTGCTATCCTCGTCGATATCGACGATCTTTGACTTGTAGTTGGCGTGGCCACGCGCTTCTTCGGTGGCGATGAAGCGCGTACCTAACCACACGCCCTTGGCGCCCAAGGCTAGCGCCGCGACAAGACCTCGCCCGTCGGCTAGGCCGCCGGCGGCCAGCACCGGCACGTCGACGCAATCGACAATCTTCGGGATCAAGGACATGGTGCCGATGCGTCCGACATGGCCGCCGCCATCGGAGCCTGACGCAATCACCACATCGACGCCGGATACCGCAACCTTCTTGGCTTGTTGTGACGTGCCGACCAGGGACATAACCTTCATGTCGGCGGCATGGGCGCGTTTGACGATGCGGCCTGGATTGCCAAGGCCAGAGACGATGACGTTGGTACCCTCTTCAAAGGTGACCTCGATATGTTCCTCGACCTGTTGCGTGTAGCCTCGCGAGGTGCCGTCCGTGTCCTTGACTTCGGCGAACAAGATATCGACCCCGAAGGGCCTGTCGGTCTCGGTTTTGACCAATTGGATCTCTTTTCGAAGTTCTTCCGGATCCATGAAAGCACTACCAATTATTCCTAGACCGCCTGCTTTGGAGACGGCTGCCGCCAGGCGCCCATAGGCGACTTGGTACATGCCGGCCTGACAAATGGGGTGCTCGATTCCCATCATCTGGCAGAATGGGTTGCCGGTAAGAATTCCTGTCATCGTTATACCCTTAAAGCTGCTAGAGAATGCCCCCCGGCATGTCGAGTGTGTGTGCCGTCATTCCGCCACGCCCTTGTCTATCGGCTCGGCATCAGCCCAGCGCGCCGTCGCTGCAGCGTCGCTGTCGCGTGCATTGACCCATTGCCCGCCGCGGGGCGTTTTTTCGAGCTTCCAAAAAGGTGCTTGGGTCTTCAACCAATCGATCAGGAAGTGGCAGGCCTCAAAGGCCGCTTCCCGGTGCGCCGAGGCCGCAGCCACCAAGACGATCTGGTCACCTGGATCCAACTTGCCGTAGCGGTGAATGATTAGGCTGGCTTCCAAAGGCCAGCGAGACTGAGCTTTAGCCTCTATCTCGGCAAGCGCCTTTTCTGTCATGCCGGGGTAGTGCTCAAGGGTCATGGAACTGATGTTTTCGTCGCCAGCCATGTCGCGGACAAGGCCAACGAACGAGCAAAGGCCTCCGATGTTGTGATTGGCCTCGCAAAGTGGCGCGAGCTCTGCGCCGACGTCAAAGTCCTTGAGCTGTATGCGTACGGCCATGCTAGCCTCCGGTTACGGGCGGGAAGAAAGCGACCTCGT
>CAZCVU010000691.1:0-1557 GCA_964501745.1 uncultured Flavobacteriales bacterium
GGGCAGATCAGCGAATTCGAGGCCCATCGTATAGTCGGCCAGAAGCTTGGTAATCTGAGGTTCGTGATGAAGGCTTTGCGGAGCTTGCGGCATTATTCGTTTCCGACACCTAAGGATGATCCTTTGTGGTCCTAGAGATCATAGCAGAAACGGCTCTGCTCCAGCGAGACGCGCGTTCACTTGGTCCGGCCGCCTCGACGGTTTGGCGGCCGTCGCGCTGAAGTCTGTCGAACCACGACCGAAGATGATCCACTAACCATGTCAAATCCGGGCGTTTGGCGTCTCTGTCCAAACGCTTGCCGCAGTGTTCGCCACCAGCCGAAGTTTTGCCTCCTGCTCTTCAATCGACAGATCGTTGCCGACGATCGACGTGGCGAAGCCACATTGTGGGCTGAGGGCAAGCCGCTCCTTGTCGATATAGCGTGCAGCCTCCCCGATGCGCCTGGCCAGCAGTTCTGGTTCCTCAAGCGTCGACCGCTTGGTCGAAATCAGCCCGAGTACGACCATCCGGTCATCAGGGACAAAAGCGAGCGGCGCAAACGAGCCGGAGCGCGCGTCGTCATACTCAAGCAGCAGGCGATGCGCCTTTACGCGCTTGAAGATGGGCGCGGCAATCGCGTCGTAGCCACCTTCGACCAGCCAGCGGTTGTTCTGGTTGCCGCGGCACAAGTGGAAGCCGAAGGTAACGCCGCTGATCTCGCTCATGACGGTATTGTCGAACGCAATTCCAAGCTCAAGCCACTCCTCCAGCGTCCAGCCGCGGCTTTCGTAAAAAGCCCGCGTCGACGGGTTCAGTAGCAACGGATAGTGCGGCGCGTCGATCTGGATATAGCGGGCGCCGAGGCGCGCGAGCTCTTCGACCTCCTCACGCAGGATGCCCGCCACGTCCTCGAGAAAACCCTCGAGCCTGGGGTAGGCGTCGCGCGAGAGCTCCGGCGACCAGAAGTTTGCAAACAGTCCGGGACTCGGAATCGTCACCTTGGGAATGCCCGCCGTTCGAGTGCGGAGATAGGCGAATTCATCGGCCGAGAGGTATCGCTTGCGGACCAGCTTATCGACGACGCCCAGCTTGGCGGGCCGCTGGCGCTGCCAGGTCTCGGCACCCTCTACCCCATGCCATTCACCCCACAGGAAGGCATCGATGTCCCAGTTGCCGAATCCCTCGACCGCTTCGGTCATCTGGCTCTGAAACGAAAGCCGCCGCATCTCGCCGTCGGTGACGACCGCAAGGCCAGCCTCTTCCTGCAGGCCGACGGCCCAATCCACGGCGCGATCTTCGATTTCCTTGAATGACTCTGCCGTCATCCGGCCGGCAGCGAATTCGTCGCGGGCGCGCAGGAGTTCGGGCGGCCGGAGCAGGCTACCGACAACGTCGGCATGGGCTTCGATCATGACAGAGCGGTCTTCGTGTTCACGTGGGCCGCTCGCTGTTCCCCCGGCGCGACAGGCTAGTGACTAGCCGCCAAAATGCCCCTTGAACTCGGAACGTTCGAGAATGATCTTGCGATACTTCTTCTCAAACCTCTTTCTGGTGGTCGAACTGAGCTTCTTGCCGAT
>CAZCVU010000692.1:0-1548 GCA_964501745.1 uncultured Flavobacteriales bacterium
TACGTCGCCGAAACGAAGGATGGCGTCTATGCATCATCTGAACTTACACCGCTGGTTCGCCTGCTGCGTCCTAGGTGTGACATCTCGGCGGAAAATCTAACGCCTTATATGGCGCTCGGTTATTTACCGGCTCCGGCGACTATTTACCCGACGATTGATAGGCTGCTTCCCGCAACCACGATTTCCATAACCGAGGGCCGATTGGGGCGAGCGGTACCATATTGGTCTCCGCCACGGGCTGTACCGGGCAAAGGACGACCGAGCGCCCTCTCCGAGTCTGAACTCGATTCGATAAGTGAAATGCTGGCCAAGAGTATTGAGGGAAGGCTGGAATCCGATGTCCCGCTTTGCGTCTATTTGTCTAGTGGCGTCGATTCCGCTCTCATGACTGCAATAGCCGCGCGCGAACTGGGCCGTGACCTTCCCTGCATTACCGTGAACTTTCCTCACGGCAACGCGAACGACGAAGTGTCCGGAGCGAGCGACATAGCCGAGCACCTGAAGCTGGATCATCTGATCGTAGAGAGCGTGGAGGATCCGGAAAGCGTAAACGCCCAATTCCAATTGGAGCTTATGGGGCAGCCTTGCGAAAATCTGATCACGGCATCTGTATTTGCTATGTCGTCAGCGGCGCGGCAGCGAAACTACCCGGTGGGACTAACCGGCATGGGCGGAGACGAGATTTTTCTAGGCTACAAGAAGCACGCTTTCGCATACCGCTTTCGCCATTTGTACCGAATTCCAGATTGGTTGCATCGTGTCGCCTCAGGAATTCTCGAACCGTTTCATACCAAAACCACCAAGATCGCCGCTTATCGCAATATCATTGCCGTGCGCAATCATGAAAGAATTCTTGTCATCAAGAACGGTCCAATCATTGATGCCTTGCGTCAGCTACCCGGATTTCGGGATTGGTCGTTGACTACCTTCGACGACCCCCATCAATTAGAATTTTCTATCTGTAACTTTGATCTCAGCAACACGCTCGCCAACAACATGCTGCCTTGCTACGACGCTGGCAGCATGCGAGCCAGCCACGAATTGCGAACCCCATACCTTAATCATAATTTGCTGGAAACAATTGCTTCCTATGATCCGCGATCACTTCTGGCGTTCGGTCAAAAATCTGTTCTGCGACGGCTTCTGAAGCGATATCTTCCGGATGAGTTGGTCGACAAACCAAAACAGGGCTTCCGATTTCCCGGTGACAATTTCTTGCGACATTACGATGGTCGCGCGCCACATTTGGATAGCTTGCCGCTACCGTTGATGGAAACCATTTGGAGCAACCGATTCGTACCAGGCTGGCAACGCCTTGCTCTGAGAGCCGCGATATGGGAAGAGTTTGGGAGCTGGTATACTTTGACCGAAAAAGGCACCACGTAAGCTTTTGCGCGAGCAGTCAAAAAACACGTTCACGGATCAGGCGTCTATTGAGGAGTACTCCACCTGGTCGGGCAATGGAACGACGACAGGATCGAAAGTTAGCCGCGAATTCGCTTCCGGTTGGTTCTCGCGAGTTCCCAAGGGCGTAAGAATAATCGCGAC
>CAZCVU010000693.1:0-1546 GCA_964501745.1 uncultured Flavobacteriales bacterium
GATCGACGGCACGCCTGCCATCGCCAGCTCCAAAGACACCGTCCCAGACGCGGCGAGGGCTGCGTTGCTTGCGGCCATGGCATCGTATTTTTCTTCCGGGCCCTCAACGACAACTGTCGGAGTTGGCCAGGACGTGGCGATCTCCCGTATTGACGGGGCTAAAGTGGCAACGGTTGGTGCGACGACGACAAGTTCGGGATAGCGCGTGGTCAACTGCTTTACTGTACTCTCGAAAATACCAGCAAGCTGTCCGACTTCACCCTGCCGGCTGCCAAGTAGTGCGCATAGAATTGGCGCTGCCGGATCGATGCCATGTCGCTGTCGGAAGCGCTGCCCGTCGCCCTTTTCGGCCCCTGACTCGACAACCGGATGTCCGACGAAGCTGCACGGAAGCCCGGCGGCGGCGAACAAGGGTGGTTCGAACGGCAGCAAGGCAAGCAAATGATGATAGTGGCGGCGAAACTTGTGGACGCGCCACGAGCGCCAGGCCCATACGGTCGGTGCAACGTAGTGGATGCGTGGAATCGATCGGTCGCGGATACGATTGACGACTGCATGGGCGAAAGCCGGCGAATCAATCGTTACCACTGCCGCCGGTTGCAGTTCGTCGATCTTGCGTGCGGTCTGACGCATTCGCCGCCAAAGCCGTGGCATGTGCGGAAGAATTTCGAATAGGCCCATAACCGACAGTTCCTCCATCGGAAACAGGCTATCAAGACCTTCCGCCGTCATCGCTTCGCCGCCGACACCGGCAAACTGGATCGAGTCACCTGTCAGATTGCGGAGTGCCGCCATCAAACGAGCGCCCAGCATGTCGCCCGAAGGCTCGCCGGCAACTAGAAAGAAGAACTGTTTGTCGTTCAAGTGTCTACGGTAACAGCCAGGATGAACAGGTTTGCCTTGTCACCCGTGTCGATCACACACTGCTGTTCGAGGACGAGTGTCGCATTGGCTTCAATTGCCACTCCACGGAAGCCGGCATCGACAGCTTTCTGTATTGTCGCAGCGCCTATTGTCGGTAGATCGACACGCGTGTCTTGTCCCTGTTTGCGGGTCTTTACGAGAATCGGCCCCGGCCCCTCACGCCTCAGCAATCCGCATCTCTCGATCAGCGCATCGGTCCCTTCGACAGCCTCAACTCCCAACACCAGGCCGTCCTGCACGACTACGGCTTGGCCGACGTCAACAGGAGACAAGGCGCGCAAGATATCGATTCCACGCGAGACGTCTGACCTGGCGTCTGCGTCCGGATCCACGGCGCCGAGCACGCCCTCCGCAACTTGCAAACCATCGAGAATGTCGATCGGACTAGCAACCCTAAAGCCCTCCGCTTCGAGGGTCGAGACGAGTGCCCGCAGCAGCCCATCGTCGCCAAGCACCTTGGTGCCAAGTCTGGTAAAGAACTCCAGGGCTTTGGCGTCAGGACGTAGCGACGCCATGGAGGGTCGCGAGATGCGGCCCGCCAGCACAAGTTCTTCAACGGCGGCGTCCTTGAGCAGTTCCAGAATCTTGCTTGCGGCACCGAGTCTAACCCAGGCGTGGGGAA
>CAZCVU010000694.1:0-687 GCA_964501745.1 uncultured Flavobacteriales bacterium
TTCGAGGTGATGATGATCTCGTCGGGTTCCAGTGGCGAGTCGGCGGTCAGACGGGGTAGGGGATACATCGACGCGCGGCCATGCTGCGGCCCATCGTCTCAAGGTCGGCTGCCGTCAGCCGTTCGCGGGCTAGCGGCATGACGATCCGATTTTCCCAGGCGAGATGGCGCTGCTGCAGCTCGGCGAATGCGCGCACATTGATCACCATACGCGTCGGCACCTCGGTCTTTGTTCCATGAGCGATCATCTCCAGATCGGAGACGATGTAGCCAACAAGTTCGTCGTCGAGTTCGTGCTCGGCCGCCAGTTGCAGCAGCACATCCTCGATCCTGTCCTCCGGTAAGGAGCGCATGACAAGCGCCGGAAACAGATCCCGCTCCTCGTCCTGCGCATGCCAGGCGAAGTCGTGTGTGAGAAAGTCGAGCAGCGATTGGGCCTCCTGTGCGGAGCCGATCGGCTGCTCTACCGTCAGGTTCTTCAGGCGTTCGCAGATCTCGTTCTGCCGTACGTGGTCGTCGAGAATGAAGTCGAGCGGTGATAGAAACGACGACGGATTGATCGTTGTTTGGGTCGCTGAGGCGAAGTCGGCCATGGCTCAACGTACTCGCGGGAATCGAATTTGAGCGAAGGAAATCGCAGCCGGACCGGCATTCTGCTGGGTGTCTCCGGCATTCTGCCGGGTGCTCC
>CAZCVU010000694.1:697-1543 GCA_964501745.1 uncultured Flavobacteriales bacterium
GTTGATGACAGCCTCTGGCGCCTGCACGCTAGATCCTTCGACCCGCAGCCAAATGACGCTCTTCACAGACGGTTTTCGTATCGCTTGATGATGCGCACGCGACGGTGTGGCGAATTTGATGTAGATCAAACATGGGAAGGCTTAGCCGCGCGCTCAAGCGCGGCCCGAAATTTCTGTTAACTGAAGGAGAAGAAGATGCCGCACACAATCATCAGGCCCTATCCGGACAGCTACGGCCGAGATCTGTCATTCTGCCAGGCAATCAGGGCGGGCAATACGATCTATATGATGGGTCAGGTCAGTTGGGACCTGGATGGCAAGTCGATACCGAATGAGCCCGGGGCACAGGCCGACCAGGCCATGAGCAACATCAAACAGGTTCTGGAAGACGCCGGATCAAAGCTTGAGCATATCGTCAAGGCGACGGTCTTCATCACGGATTGGCGTTACCGCGAAGCCGTCTACGGAGCCATGGCGAAATGGATGAAAGGTATCTATTACTGCTCGACCGGTATCACCGTCACTGGCTTGGCACGGCCGGAATGGATCGTTGAAATTGACGTGACGGCGGTTATTCCTGACGACGAGGCGTAAACCATGCGCGACGCAGCAAGCGTCTGGACGTTGGCGAGGGCTGAAACGTCGGGCCGAAGTTGTCGAAACTTGATCTGGGCGAGGTAGGCTACTTCCACAGCCAGAGGCGGCCACCGCCCAGCCTTCCCGCGAGCTTGCGCCGGAAAGCCGCGTCAGCCGACTCCTCGCCGCTCGCTTTATGCGGCGGACCCTCGGTGTCGAGCGGGCCCGGATCGCCAGCGAGGCGTTCCAGCCGGTCGGCAATGCGCGCGA
>CAZCVU010000695.1:0-1533 GCA_964501745.1 uncultured Flavobacteriales bacterium
TTAGCGCGGCGCGTCCAGGTACTTGCCTGATGCTGCGGCTTCGTCAAACCAGTCGTCGCAGACCTTCCGAAACTGGCTGTCCTTGGGCAAATCGTACTTATCCTTGATTCGAGAATGGTTTTCGACGCGTTGCCGGAGTTCCTTCCGACCCCAACCTTCTACCGTGTCGAGACCATGGTTTGAGCACAGGATGTCCAACACGGCGCACATCGGTTTGTGGTATTTGCCAACGCGTTTCCCGACCTTTCTACGAATTCTATTCCGGGAAATCGATCCCGCGGATCGTTCTTGCTGAGTCTGGCGTTGATCGTTGCCCCCCATCTTGGGCTGCTCTGCGGGCACTTGTAGATTCTGGTCCGCGTCAACAGAGATGCCAGGCTCGACCTGTTCCGAAGACGTCCCGATCTTCAGGTCTTCAACGTTTGTTTCAGAATCGTCGGAGTCGCCATCGGACAGCGCGTCTATGGACGCTTGCTCGAAGAGCACTCTGCCGTAGACCACGTACTCGAAATACATTGGTCCAACGCTTACGCTCGATTCCCCCGTGCTCCAGATCCGCGCGGCTTCCGAGCTTCCCCAATTTCTCGACGGCAGTGGATGGAATACGCCATCCTTCGTGTAGAGCTTGGGAGAGAGGATTTCCTCAAAAAAGAGATGTTGAAGCTCAAGTTTGATGGAATCTATTTCTGCTTTCCATTCGGCCCCGTGCTTCCGCCGACCAAAATGCTCGATGGCCTGTTCTAGAGTAAGATATCCGCGGGGAACAAATTCGTTCATCGCGCGCCTCCTGCTCGGCGCCCTGCGGGGTGAGAGGAAGCGCGGCGGGGCCGGTGCAGGTACCGGCTTTTCGCTCCGTCGAGCTAGCCGCGCTGATGCTTATATGGCCGAGACGCGATTCGGCCGCAAGCGCTCATTCCGAATGCACGATAACCACAATTATCGTGCGTTCCCGACGGCCTACACGGCGAGGTACTTCGAACTGCTTTCCGTCGGCCGCGCGTGCAGATACCGCCCCGTCGTCGCGACGCTGCTGTGCCCCAAGGTAGCTTGCACGAGATGCACCGCGGCGCCTCGGTCGAGCGCGTGGCTCCCGTGGCAGTGCCTGAGCCAATGCGGCGAGACGTCCTTCTCGACGCCGGCACGCCGAGCCGCGGCTCGCACGATCCGGAACGCCTGCGACGTGCTGAGCGGCGTGCCCTTGCGCGAGACGAACACCGGCCAGTCCTCGCCCGCATCACCACGGATGGCGCTGAGCGCATCCCAGGTGCCCTTGCTGAGCAACACGTGGCGGGTCTTCCCGCCCTTGCCGAAGATCGCCACCTGGGCGCTGTCGTCGCGCTCCTGGAAGTCCCGCCATCGAAGGGAGCATAGCTCGGAGACGCGGAGGCCAGCGCCGTACAGCAAGCGCAACAGCGCTCGGTTCCGTTGGCTGGGCTCGAGCGTGATCATGGCGAGCACGACGTCCTCGGGCAGGATCCTCTCGGCGATGGTGTCCTTGAGCCGTGGCAGCCGCACAGGCCGGCCGACATCGAA
>CAZCVU010000696.1:0-1526 GCA_964501745.1 uncultured Flavobacteriales bacterium
CGATCAGAACATGGCGTGGCGCTTACGTGAGCTGCACGACGGGCTGGCGAATGTGCTGGACACCTTCGCGCCAGATGAAGCGGCCGTGGAGGAGAGCTTCGTCAGCAAGAATTCCGCGTCCACTCTTAAATTGGGACAGGCGCGTGGCGTCGTCGTGCTGGCGCCGACGCTGTTCGGTATCCCGGTTGCTGAGTATTCGGCGAACCGAATTAAGAAATCGGTTGTCGGTGTCGGCCATGCAACAAAGAGCCAGATACAAATGATGGTGGCCACGCTTTTGCCGGGTTGCCAGTTTTCCAGCGCCGATGCGGCCGACGCGCTTGCTGTCGCCATCTGCCATGCACACTTCTCGGCAACGTTGCGGCGGATCGCCGACGCGCCACAGGAGCATGTCCAGTGATCGCCGTCTTAACCGGCCGGCTCGATTCGAGGGGCGAGGATTGGGCGGTCGTCGACGTCGGGGGTGTGGGTTATCTCGTTTTCTGTTCAACTTCCACGCTCGAACGGCTAGCGCCGGTCGGCGATACGGTACGTCTGGAGATCGAGACCCATGTCCGCGAGGACCATATTAATCTCTACGGCTTTGCCGATGCTAGCGAGCGAGAATGGTTCAGGCTGCTGATAACGGTTCAGGGGGTCGGCGCCCGGGTGGCGCTCGCTATCTTGACCGTGCTGAGCCCAACTGATCTGACGCAGGCGATAGCGTCTGCAGATAAGGCGGTCGTCTCACGTGCAAACGGTGTGGGTGCGAAGCTGGCGGCGCGCATCATCGCCGAATTGAAGGACAAGGTCGATGCACTGCCGGTTTCGATTGATGGGCGATCGAGCGCTCGCAGCAATGGAGCGGAAGCGTCAGTGTCTGTCAACGAAGATGCCATATCGGCGCTGACCAACCTGGGATATGGCCGAACTGAGGCGTTTAGCGCGATTGCGCGGGCCGGCGGCAAGCTTGGGGAGGACCCGCCGCTGGACGACTTGATTCGAGCTGGCTTGCAGGAGCTTAGCCAGTGAGCGACGCCGCTAGAGAGCGCGTGACCGGCGACAACGGCAGCGAGCGGCTGGTTACTCCTGACATGGTTCACGAGGACGGGGTCGAGGCGTCGCTTCGACCGCAATCGCTTGACGAATTTATCGGGCAAACCGCAGTCCGTGAGAATCTTGCCGTCTTCATCAAGGCCGCGTCTGGACGTGGCGAGGCGCTCGACCATCTCCTGTTCTCGGGCCCGCCAGGCTTGGGCAAGACGACGCTGGCACAAATTGTTGCCCGCGAACTAGGAGTAAGTTTCCGAACCACTTCGGGGCCAATACTCGCAAAGCAGGGCGACTTGGCGGCTGTCCTAACAAACCTCCAGCCCCGCGATGTATTGTTCATTGACGAGATTCACCGTCTCAATCCGGCCGTAGAAGAGATCCTTTATCCAGCGATGGAGGACTTCCAACTGGATCTCATCATCGGAGAGGGCCCCGCCGCGCGTTCGATCCGAATCGATTTACCACCATTTACACTGATTGGCGCGACGACCCGA
>CAZCVU010000697.1:0-1524 GCA_964501745.1 uncultured Flavobacteriales bacterium
TGCCGAAGAGGTGCCCGGACAACGCGGCATTGGCATCGGCGAGACTTATCCCGTGCAATTCCACGAGGCCGGTGACAGTGAAGGCGAGGAGGCCGCCGCTGGACATCCCGTAGAGAATGAAAAAGAGCAGAAAGAACAGCACCGGGGCCGAGAGCAAGAGGCGCACCCCGGCGAGCTGGCCGGGCGGGTCGTCGCGAGCAGGCACAGCCGTCGCGCCTGGCGCCACGGACGGGTTTCTGACCACAAGCAGCTCGCGGCGCCACGCCATGGCGACAAGGGCCAGCAGCCCCGCCAAGCCGGTGACGATCAGTGCCGTCCGCCACGACGTCCACTGCGCCAATACGAGAATCGACACGGGCGCGCAGGCAGCGCCCAGGAAGCCGGAAAAGGTGTGAATTGCAAAGGCGCGACCGAGCTTTTCCTCCCTGACCGCACCGTTCAGAATTGCGTAGTCCGCCGGATGGAAGACGCTGTTCCCGAGGCCGGCTAGAACCGCGAGGAAAAGCAAGACCCAGTACGCCCCGACGAGGCCCATCAGCAGCACCGCAACGGCATTCAATGCCAGCCCCGCCAGCAGTACCCGTTGCGGTCCGATGCGGTCGACGAGAAATCCGACCGGTGCCTGAGCGACGCCACCGAGCAGCCCATAGGCGGTCATCGCCAGGCCGAGTTGCAGATAGGTGACGCCGAACTCCGCTTTGAGAAACGGAAACAACGGCGGCAGCACGAGCCCGTAATAGTGGCTGAAGAAGTGGCCGCCGCTGACGAGACCGAGCGTCCATCGCTCGCGGGCGAACGCTCCGCCCGTCGAGGTCCGGCGTGTCGTGCCCCCGACGGGACGGACGGTATCCTTCACCGTGTCGGCCATCGTTTCAGCCTCACTACAAGCCGATAGGACGGCGCGACCTGGGTCGAACGGCGCCCATCTTGGCGATCGCGAACGGCCCTACTCGCCAAGCTTCAGGCATCAGGCTCGAATCAGCGACCGCTGCTGGAACCATGCTAAGACGTCCATTGGTATGTTCGAAATACCCAATCCCGAAGAGCTCTCCCATACCATTTTGTCGGTGCACGAGCTGTCCTTGCCGCGTGGTCGAGCCCGATGCCGCCGGAGTGCGTCCTCCTTCGGTAGGTCGCTGAATCATAGCGGGATCGGCCCAAGGATGCCGACCGCGCCGACCTTCGCGATTGAGAGGCCCGCAGAATCGGGGCTTGGAACAGACGGCAAGCCAACTGTCGATCCATGTCGTATGATGCTGCCGGCAGCGTGAGCACGAGGGAGGGCGTGATGTCGGAGAACTGGTCGATCCGCGGTGAATACATGGAAAGCTGCAACTGCGAGGTGCTGTGTCCATGCCTGCTGGGGCCGCGCAACGAAGAAGCGTCAGCGCTGGCAGAGCCCACCGAGGGGCATTGCGATGTGCCGATGATCTTTCACATCCACGATGGCCACTACGGTGAGGTGCGTTTGGCCGGCACCATGGTCGGCGTCGCGATCTATACGCCGGGTGCGATGGGTCTCGG
>CAZCVU010000698.1:0-1509 GCA_964501745.1 uncultured Flavobacteriales bacterium
CCCATCTGGTCCATGAACTCATCCACCCCACGGTCAAATGCCAATACGTAGTAAGAGACATTCATGTGGCCGTTGTATTCGATCCATTCTGGCAGCACGCTTTGCCGCCCGACTTCCAGTTCTGCCTCAGTGAAGCCTTCGCTCATGAGGGATTCTGCCGCGCGCGGATATTCCGGATGGCCCGCGCAATGCCGCTGTCAACATAGGCGCCGTAAAAGTCCGGAATGCTGGCGCCGACCAGCGGCCGGCTGAGTTCCAGTCCCGCATCGTCCAGAAATTCAAGTGTCGGCACGATCATGATGCCGCGATTTTTCGAAAAGCCATGGTGGTCTGTGGTATCGCCTTCAAATCCAACCACCGGGATATTGATGTCGACCCGCACCTCCCGCAGCAGCACACGCTTCCGGTGCGCAGGATCTCTGGCGATGTGGTTAAAGACGTCGGTTTTCACCTCGTCACAGTAATGACAATACCCGGCGGTATAGATAAGCAGGATCGGCAGATTTTCTTTGCGCGCCTGGGTTCCATCCTGTTGCAGATCGCGCGCTGGGTCGATCGTGCCGGCCTGCGCCAGCGCGGCATATAAACCCAGCAACGCGACCGCGGCGTGCACCAGCGACGAAAACCTCATCACCGAATTATATCCCGGCGACGAACGGACACCGGTGCCGGGGAAGCCGGCGAGTCCGTCAGGAATCGGCCATCAGCTGGCGAATACCCGGATACTGACTGCGTGCGATACAGTACTTCGCCGTACCCGCCCGCCAGGGCTGCCACCAACGGTGGGAAAAAACCGACCATTCCCACATGTTGCGCCCCCGCGAGATCGAGGTGTCCCATCGGATCGCCGGTACGGTCGAGGCGAAAGCCTGATACGCTGAGCAGATGCTGGCTCAGCGCATTGAGCACGCCCAGACCGACTGCCTTGGCCAGTGGATCACTCTCGAGACAGTTTCTGACCAGATCCAGAGGCGCAGCGCCAGTAAACTGATGAGGATCACACGCGGCCAGTTGCGACAGGGTATTATCGAGACCGGCGTAGAAAAAACCGCAACTATCGTCATCGAGGACAATTACGCCGAATTTCTTGGGCCGCTCCGGAGGGCGTGCGGGTGGCGGTTTGTACATAGCAGCAACAGGCGGAAGTTCCCGTCCGTTGCCTATCGCCAAAATGAGATCCACCAGATCAGAAAGTACGGTCATGAGCGCTGAGGATACCCGGTTCAGCATGTCGCAGGAGCATCGAGTCTATAGCAAGTTTCGTCCGCCGGACCTTGCCGATATCGCCACTATGCGCCCGGGCGTGTCCCGGGACCGCATCCTTGAGGCGTGGATGGTGACCCGTCTGTCACGCCGACAGGCCTTATATCGCCCCGACAACAGCCGCCTGTACTTTTCCGATTCCGCAAGCGGTGAGACCAGTGACATCGTCGCGAAAACGCTTTCTTCGCTGAAATCGCCAAGGCCGCTGGAGCCTGTGCGGATCGATGCTTTGGGCGCGATTTTCGT
>CAZCVU010000699.1:0-1503 GCA_964501745.1 uncultured Flavobacteriales bacterium
GCCAATGTCGCGAGACCGAACAGTTTGGCGCCTGCCGACTTGCTGAGGTGAACATAGGCAAATACTGAAAGCGTATAGAGAATGAAGAAGTTTTGTCCGGCGATCCTTAAGAGGTCGCCGAGATTCCAAAAACCCATGCCATAACCAAGAAGCACGAAGCAGAGGAGCGCTCCCAGCATCGCGATTGCTGGCCGGGGTTCGGTACGGTGTAGAGTTCCGAGTGCGAGCCGTTTAGGAACCCAGCCATGGCGGCCGATGTCGAATATCAGTCGCGACGCGGCCCAACATGCACCGTTGAGATTGGCAGTGATGATTGCCAATACGACGATGGTGAGAACCGGCCCCGCCGAAGACACTGCTGTATAAGCTTGAATCACAGCGAGATATGGTGCCTTTTCGAGCAAGGGGTGTCCCAATGGCACCAGCGCCTGCACCGCAAGCGACGCCCCGATGTAGAGGACGACCACGAGGACGAAACTCACGGCTACGGCCAGCGGAAAATCCCGGCGCGGATTCTTGAACTCCTCCGCCGTGAACGACAACATCTCCCAGCCGGTGTAGGCGAAGAAAGCGAGACCCATACCTCGCCAGACTCCAAACCAGCTGGGATCGCCCGCCTGCAAATCGATACCGCTCCATGACGGTGCAGAGACGATGGTCACGGCCAGGATGCTGCCGACCAACAGCGTCACGATCAGGCTTTGGACCGCACCGGCGAAGCGCGCGCCGGTCCAGATCATCGCCAAGGCCAATATGACGAGCGCGAAAGCGGGGCCGGCAATCACCCAGTGCCCGCCGCTATCCGGCGTGATGCCAAGTGTGCTCGCTGCGTATCCCGCACCGGTGATGGCGATCGCAGGAAGCCCCAATGAGAACGTGCCAACGAGCAGGTAACTACAACCGATTCGTAGCTTCGGAAATGCTTCGCCAACAAATCCGGCGACGCCGCCTGCGGTTGGGAAACGGCGACCAAGCACCGCGAAGATAAACAGTAGTGGGATGACGAGGACGGCATCAAACAGCCACGACAATGCCGCCCAGCCGCCGGATTCCTGATAGACCAGTCCGGGAAGCGACAGCATGCCAGCGCCGAGTACGATACCCACGGCGAGCGTCACCGCACCAAACAGGCCTATGGTACGATCGAGCGAGCCACCGCCGGCTTGGTCAGAGCTCATTGGCGATGATCCGCTTCCACTGACGGTGAACCGGCGTCTCCGGCTCCGCTGCAAATATCGCCGTTATCTTTTCGCCGCTAGCAACCGAGGGGACGCCGCGTTTCGCCAACGCAGTTTCCATCAGCGTGGTATCGTGCCACGGGCAGGTCAGCGAGCGCGTGCGGCAGTCCATCATCCCGAGGTGCAACGGTCCGCCGCGATGCGGGCAGGCGTCCTGACAGACCATCACGCGATCGTCGCAGGTCTTGAGGACGAAGAACGGTTCCTCCCCGACGACGATGTAGTTGTGTTCCTCCGGTTCGAACTCTAGGACAATCATTTGCTT
>CAZCVU010000700.1:0-1500 GCA_964501745.1 uncultured Flavobacteriales bacterium
CGGGGTCGAGCCCGTACTGGAATAGCTAGACAAGATGATAGACGAGGAAGCGCTGCAGACCGACGTCTTGTTCCTAGATTGCGAGGACGACGCGCTGGTCCGTCGTTATACCGAGACTCGGCGGCGCCACCCCTTGGGCGGGGACCGGCCGCTAACTGATGTTATCCACCTCGAACGTCGGTTGCTGACGCAATTGCGCGACCGTGCCGACGCTCTGATCGACACCACCGACATGAACACAGGGGAACTTAAGGAGCGGCTGGCCGCACAGTTTTCGCTCGACCAGACCGGGGGGGTAGGACTTTTTATCCTGTCCTTCTCGTTTCGATCCGGGCTGCCGCGGGACGCAGACCTGGTCTTCGATGTACGCTTTCTTGTAAACCCTCACTACGACGACACCTTGCGGCCGTTGACCGGCCGCGATCCAGGAGTCGGTGCGATGATTGCCGCCGATCCCGACTTCGAGCCATTCTTTGCCGACCTCGCCGCCATGCTGAAACGGTTGCTTCCGCGCTATGAGCGCGAAGGCAAGAGTTATCTGACGGTCGCTATCGGCTGCACCGGTGGGCGACATCGCTCAGTCTATGTGGCCGAGCGGCTGGGGCAGTGGCTTGAGGCGATCAGCCGGGACTTTCATCTGCACCATCGCGATCTCGAGAGTGATGCCGGGCGGGATATGACCTAGGCTGTCAAACGGTCCGCAAATCATGGCGGCGTAACATTGCCTCGATGCAAGCCGGTGTCGCCGCCGGATACCTCATCAGCGTGCTGTGAAATATCTCAATACCGGTTTGAAGGCCTGCGAGAGGCCGTGTCATATATAGCTGTCCCGCGGTTTGGAAATTATATAAAGAAATCCTTATATTTCTCTTGCGGGCGAATCGGAAGCTGATATAGCATCGCCAACGCGCGCGGTTTGTCTGTGCTTTTGGAACTCAAACCTTGAAGACTGCGGGTGATATTCGTCGGTTACGGGCGAAGCCGGCAGCATCGAATCGTAAAAGGAGATAGCGGGATGAGCGCTGCGACCGACTACAAGGTGGCCGATATTGAACTCGCCGGATGGGGCCGCAAGGAAATCGCCATCGCCGAGACCGAGATGCCGGGATTGATGGCCCTGCGCCAGGAGTTTGCGGATACCAGCCCGCTTGAGGGTGCGCGGATCGCCGGTTGCCTTCACATGACGATTCAAACCGCCGTGCTAATCGAAACGCTGATCGACCTTGGCGCCGAAGTGCGCTGGTCGTCCTGCAATATCTTCTCGACCCAGGATCATGCTGCCGCGGCTATTGCGGCGACAAATGTGCCTGTCTTTGCCTGGAAAGGGGAGACCGAGGAAGAATTCTGGTGGTGCATCGACCAGACGATCGAGGGGCCGGATGGCTGGCGGCCGAACATGATACTCGACGACGGCGGCGATTTGACGCTGGTGATGCACGACAAGTTTCAGACTTTACTGAAGGACGTGAAGGGACTTTCCGAGGAAACGACGACGGGCGT